>DASZIU010000082.1:0-3787 GCA_035948815.1 Solirubrobacteraceae bacterium
TCGCGGTCTGCGGGAGGCACGCCGATCATGTCGGAGATCGTCACGAGCGGCAGTCGCTTGGCGACCAGCTCGACGAAGTCGCCGCCACCCGTGGGCGCCGCCTCGGCGACGATCTTGCGAGCGTTGACCCTGATGCCGTCCTCGACGCGAGCGACCTGGCGGGGCGTGAACGCCGATGACACGAGGCCGCGCAGCTTCGTGTGGCGTGGTGCGTCCATCGCGAGGAACGACATCGACGCCTCGAGGAACTCCGGGGGCGCATCGGCGAACTGCGTGCCCCTGCCCGAGCAGAACGTCTCCGGGTCTCGAGAGATCGACCGCACGTCCTCGTAGCGGACGATTGCCCAGTAGCTCATTCGCTCCTGATCGGACACCCCCATGATGTCCTCTGGCGGCTGGTGGCGGGAGATCGGCGCATCGCGCCGGAGCTCGGCGAAGTAGAGGTCGCGCTCCTCGGCGGGCCTGCCCCAGAAGTCCAGCGAACCGAGGTCCCCAAACGGCACGTGCCGACTCTCTGAAACGGCCACGACGCGACTGTACTCCGATGGTCCAGTTCCCATCGGCCGCCCTGGTGTTCAGAGGGCAGTGGCCACACTATGGAGCGTGACGACCAGACCGGTGCCGGGGCCCGGTAACGTTGCCGGGTATGCCCGAGCTCGGCACGACGATGGCGGAGGGCTCGATGCACCGCATCGGTGGGGCGGCCGGACGCGTGGCGGTCGTATTCGAGCGCAGCGACGCCGGCGCAGCTGCGCTCCGCGAGGCTGCCGAACTGCTCAACGCCGGCCACGAGTTGTTCGTCGTCACGCTTGCGCCGCAGGCGCGTGCTCCGATATGGGGGCGGGCCGGCGGCACGGGTCCTTACAACATCGCGATCAGGGAGGAAGCGGAGTTGGAACTGCGCGAGGCCCGCGACATCCTTGGATCCGTCGCGGGCCGCGCCACGTTCAAGGTCCTGGCCGGTTGCCCTCAGCCGCCGCTCGCCTCGTGGGTGGCCGAACACGGGTTCGGGCTGGTCCTGCTTCCCCATCGCCGGATGACCCCGGGCGGCAACCCGTTTGCGAAGAGCCTGCGGAAGGAAACGTCGGCGGAAGTGCGGTTGATCAGGTAGCGCAGCTGCGCCGCCACGGCCGACGTCCGGTCGAGACGCGGCAGCGACGATCGCGCAGCACCTGCTCGCTTTCGGTACGGGTCGGACCACCCGCAGCAGCTGAAGCGCAGCGCGCTCACGCCCGCTCGCGGCGTGGAAGCCCGCTGGACCATTGTGTCAAGCGTCTGATTGAATAAGTTGCGATGCAGTCAGCGAGACCGGACCAGCGTCGCGAGGTGGGCCTGCGGACGCGCGGGCGACTCATGGATGCCGCGCTCGACCTGCTGTCGGAACGCGGCGAGGACGGTGTGACCCTCCGGGAGCTGACGGACGCCGCGGACGCGAACGTCGCGGCGGTGAGCTACCACTTCGGCTCGCTCAAGTCGCTGCGTGACGCGGCGATCGAGCATGCGCTAGAGCGCTACCTCGACGCTCAAGAGGACGCGGTGAGCGCGCTCGATCCCGACGCCACGCTCGAGGCATTGGCGGCAGCCTTTGCGCGCCCGTTGATCGGCTCGCTGGTCGCGGGAGGTCGCGATCTCGCCGTGATGCGAATCGTGGCGCGAGCAGGGATCGACCCTCCGGCGGGATCGGGCCGGCTCGACGTCAGGTTCGAGCAGGTTCGTGGCGCGGTCCTTCGGGTGCTCAAGGCGAACCTTCATGGCGCGAAGGATCAAGAATTGATCTTCCGCACCCGCTGCGTGGCTGGATTGATCAACTGGCTGGTGCTGGCACCGGTGGCGGACGAGCTGAGGAACAAGTCCCGGAAGCAGATCGAGCGACTGCTCGTACCGGTGGTTGCCGGAGCATTTCGGGCCGACGGCTCCAGCTGACTCGCGGAGCGGCCCGGATCGCCCGCTCAGCTAACAATTCAAGCGAGTGCTTGACAAGAACCGCCGGCTCGCGTAGGGTCGATCAAGCGCTTGATCGGATGGCTCAGGCGCTGGGCGCGAGGGCTGGCAGGCGAGCGTTGGCCCGGCGGCGCAGCGGCTGCAGCTCTCCATGCATCGACCGAGAGAACCAGCGAGCAAGGACAGGAGGCCGTTCAGCTATGAAAGTCGCACTTACCGGTGCAACAGGGTTCATCGGATCTCACGTTCTGACGGAGCTGCAAGAGCATGGCCACGAGGTCACGGCGCTCGTCCGCGATGCCTCCAAGGCGGAGATCCTCGCCGACCGCGGCGCCACACCGACCGTGGTCGACCTCTATGACCGAGCGGCGGTCGTGGGCGTGCTGCGCGATGCGGACGCGGCGATCCACACGGCGAGTCCCGGTGATGCCACAAGCGCAGACCTGGATTCCGCGGTAGCCGACGCGGCGATAGAGGCGTTCGCCGGCTCTGGCAAGCCCTACCTGCACATCAGCGGTGGGTGGATCTACGGGAACAACTCCTCGATCAGCGAGGAGTCACCGATCGATTCACCTCCGCTCGTGGCCTGGAGGGAGCAGATCGAGCGGCGAGTGCTCGGCGCCCCGGACATGCGCGGAGTCGTGATCACTTCCGGCGTCGCCTACGGCGACGGCGGAGGAGGGGTGCCGGGAGTGCTGCTCGGATCACCGCGAGACGAGGCCGGCAACATGATCATGCTCGGGAGCGGACAGCAGCACTGGGCGACGCTCCACGTCGCGGATCTCGCGAATTTCTTCCGTCTCGTTCTGGAGCGGGACTCGGCCCGGGGCCGCTATGTCGTCGGCAATGGAGAAGACCCGCCGGTCGCAGAGCTGACCGAGGCGGCCGCCGTTGCAGCGAGCGCTCCGGGAGCCGTGCCCGGCTCCGATGATGAGGCCAAGGCGCGCTTGGGCGACTATTTCGCCGAAGTCCTGCTGCTCGATCAGGGAACCGTGGCCGCGAAGGCTCGAGGGGAGCTCGCTTGGGCTCCGTCGCATCCAGGGCTCCCCGAGGAGTTTCGCCGCGGCAGTTACCGCAAGGTGACGGCCGGTTGAGGTACCCGCGTGGCTCGAGTCGGCTCGCGTGCGTCGGCGAGGAAGCGCGTAGCGACGGCGGCTGGCGGCACTGACGGCATGTCCGCAGAGCTGCCGCCCGCGCGCTGGCCGGGCCCGCCAGCGGCTTACCTGCCGATCGCCGAGCACGGGATCATCGGCGACCTACACACCGCCGCCATGGTCGGGAGCGACGGCACGATCGACTGGTACTGCCCGGATCGGTTCGACGGGCCGAGCGTCTTCGGAGCGCTGCTTGACCGCGAGCGCGGTGGCTTCTACCGGATCGCGCCCGTGGACCCGCTCGCGCGCTCGAAGCAGCTCTACCTACCCGACACGAACGCTCTGGTCACCCGCTTTCTGTCTCCCGGAGGCGTGAGCGAGGTTCAGGACTTCATGCCCGTGGGCGGCGGCCCGCAGCGGCTCATCCGAAGCGTGGTTGGGGTGCGCGGCACATCACGTCTTCGCCTCGAGGTCGAGCCGCGCTTCGGCTACGGCGTGCAGGAGCCGGAGGTCACGATCGAGCCAGCCGGCGCCGTCTTTCGCGCCCAGGGCGACGCCCTTGCCCTCGGATCGCCGCTCGCGCTCGAGGCAACCTCCGCCGGAGCCACGGCCGAGGTCGACCTCGCGGCCGGAGAGCGGATCACGTTCGTCCTTCAGACCGCGGATCGGGCGGTGCCGCTCGGCGCACGGGACGCCGAACAGCTCGGCGACGAAACTGTGAGGTTCTGGCGCGGGTGGCTTCGACAGTCCTC
>DASZIU010000083.1:0-4562 GCA_035948815.1 Solirubrobacteraceae bacterium
CGGGCGGGGTTCGGCCGCTCGCGCCTGCGCTCAACCGCCGGCTCGCTCCTGGTCCTGCGCATCAGCGATCACCGGCCTTCTCGGTGGCGCTGTCCTTTACTGCGCCCTCCCGAGGCGAGGATCCGTTCGGGAACAGGCGCCCGCGCGGGTCGTCGTGCATCGTCCTCGACAGCGCGTCGACCGCCTCCTGCTGCTCCTTGCTCAGGTCCTTGGGAACGTCGATCACGAAGCGATAGTGGATGTCGCCGCGGTCGGAGGAGCTGCCGAGCTTCGGCGGACCCTCGCCGCGGAGCCGCTGCACGGTCCCGTGCGCGGTCCCCGGGCGCACGCGCAGCGTCTTCGATCCGCTCAGCGTCGGCACCTGCACTTCGGCGCCTCGCAATGCCTCGGGGATGCTCAGCGGAACCTCGACCTCGAGGTTCTCGCCCTTGCGTTTGAAGATCGGGGAGGAGGAGACGTGGGTGATCAGGTAGAGGTCGCCCGGCGGCCCGCCCTGGCGTCCCGGTTCGCCCTTGCCGGCCAGCCGGATGCGGCTGCCGTCGCGGACGCCCGCGGGGATGTTCACTCGCAGGCGCTTGACGGTGCGAACCGCGCCGGCGCCGCTGCACGTCGGGCAGGGCTCCTCGATGATCGTCCCGGCGCCGCCGCACAGCGAGCAGGGCTGTGAGATCGAGAACATGCCCTGTCCTTCGGTCTCGATCCCGCGGCCTTCGCAGCGGGGGCAGACCTTCGGGGTGGTTCCCGGCTTGGCGCCGGTGCCGCTGCACGTGGGGCAGGTGCTCTGCATCGGCACCTGAAGCGGGATCTGCGCGCCCGAGATCGCCTGGTCGAAGGTGATCGAGACCTGCGCCTCGATGTCGGCGCCGCGTTCGGCGCGCGAGCGCGTGCCGCGGCCGCGGCGCCCGCCGCCCTGACCACCGAACAGGTTCGAGAGGATGTCGCCCATCGAGGAGGCGTCGAAGTCGAAGTTGCCGAAGCCGCCGAAGCCGCCGCCGGGGCCCGCGCCCGTGGCGAACGGCCCCGTTCCGCTGTCGTACTGCTTGCGCTTCTCGGGGTCGCCGAGCACGTCGTTCGCCTGCGAGACCTCCTTGAAGCGCGCCTCTGCGTCCTTGTCGTCGGGGTTGCGGTCCGGGTGGTACTTGCGCGCCAGCTTGCGATAGGCCTTCTTGATCTCCTCCGGGCTGGCCTTCCTGTCGACCTCGAGTGTCTTGTAGTAGTCGGGGCGCGCCGCCATCAGCCCTCCCGCTAGGCGGCCACGACCACGCGGGCCGGGCGGATGATCGTCTCCCCCAGCCGGTAGCCGGGCTGGTAGACCTCGACGACGGTTCCGCTCGCCGCGCCATCTGCGGACTGCTCGCTCGTCGCCACTGCCTCATGGACGGCCGGGTCGAAGACCTCGCCACGCGGCGAGAACGACTCGATCCCGGTGCGGGCCAGACCGGCGCTCAGTTCCGAGCGCACGAGGCGCACGCCGTCGAGCAGCGGGTCGTCCGTCGCGGCGGCCTCCAGCGCGCGGTCGAGGTTGTCGAGCGCCGGCAGCAGCTCCTTCGCCAGGATCACTGCGCCGCGCTCCTTGGCGCTCGCGGACTCGCGGGCGACGCGCTTTCGGTAGTTCTCGAAATCGGCCTGCGTGCGCTGGGCCAGCGCGAGGTACTCGTCGCGCTGCGCAGCCGTCTTCACGAGCTCGTCGAGATCGCCCTGCACCTCGGCGGCCCCTCCGTTGCCGTCAGGACCGCAGCCCGACCGGCCATCGGCGGCCCGGGCTCCGCCCTGCTCTGCGCCAGAGCGGGACCCGCCGCCGGAGTCGGGTCGCGCCTCCCCGTCCGACCCGTTCGGCCGGCGCGCAGACGCGTCCTCCCCCGGAGCCTCGGCGCCGGGGGAGGTGCTCGCCTGCCTGTGCTCGGCAGAGTGCGTGTGCTCGCCAGAGTGATCGTGCGAGCTGCGCTTGATGTCGGTCATCCGCTACGCCTTCGGCTCGTCGACGACCTCGGCGTCCACGACGTCCTCCTCCTGCGAGGAGGCGCCGCCGCCGTCCGAGGCGCTGCCGTTGCCCGAGGTCGCGGACTGCTCCTGGGCGCGCTGGTACATCGCCTCGGAGACCGCGTGGAAGGCCGTCTGCAGCGCCTCCGCCTTGGCGTTGATCGCCGCGGCGTCCTCTGACTCGAGCGACTCGCGGACCTCCTTGACGGCCTCCTCGATGCGGCCCTTGGAGTCCGCGTCGACCTGGTCGCCGAGCTCGGCCAGCTGGCGCTCGGCCTGGTAGGCGGCGTTCTCGCCGTTGTTGCGGGCCTCCGCGAGCTCACGCGCGCGTCGGTCCTCCTCGGCGTGGGACTCGGCGTCGGAGACCATGTTCTTGATCTCGTCCTCGGAGAGGCCCGAGCCGGCCTTGATCTCGATCTTCTGCTCCTTGCTCGTCCCCAGGTCCTTCGCGGAGACGTTCAGGATGCCGTTCGCGTCGATGTCGAACGCGACCTCGATCTGCGGGATGCCGCGGGGCGCCGGCGGGATGCCGGTGAGCTGGAACTTGCCCAGTGACTTGTTGTACTGGGCCATCTCGCGCTCGCCCTGCAGGACGTGGATCTCGACCGAGGGCTGGTTGTCCTCGGCGGTCGAGAAGACCTCGCCCTTGCGTGTCGGGATCGTCGTGTTGCGCTCGATCAGCTTCGTCATCACGCCACCCTTGGTCTCGATGCCGAGGGTCAGAGGAGTGACATCGAGGAGCAGCACGTCCTTGACGTCGCCCGCGAGCACACCGGCCTGGATCGCTGCGCCGACCGCGACGACCTCATCGGGGTTGACACCCCGGTGCGGCTCTTTGCCGGTCAGCTCTTTGACCTTCTCCTGGACGGCCGGCGAGCGGGTCATGCCGCCGACGAGCACGATGTGCTCGATCTCCTTGACGCCCTTCGATTTCGCGTCGTCGAGCGCCTGGCGGACGGGGGCGACCACGCGGTCGAGCAGGTCGGAGGTCAGCTCCGCGAGCTTCGCGCGCGTGAGGCGCGTGTCAAGGTGCTTCGGCCCCGAGGCGTCAGCGGTGATGAAGGGAAGGTTGATCTGCGTCTCCTGTGTCGTGGAGAGCTCGATCTTCGCCTTCTCGGCCGCCTCGTAGAGACGCTGCAGCGCCATCGGGTCGGCGCTCAGGTCGATCGCCTGCGACTTCTTGAACTCCGAGACGAGCCAGTCCACGATCGCCTTGTCGAAGTTGTCGCCGCCGAGGTGGTTGTCACCCGCCGTCGACTTCACCTCGAAGACTCCGTCGCCGATCTCGAGCACCGACACGTCGAACGTGCCGCCGCCGAGGTCGAAGACGAGGATCGTCTGGTCTGACTCCTTGTCGAGGCCGTAGGCGAGTGAGGCCGCGGTCGGCTCGTTGATGATGCGCTTGACGTCGAGGCCGGCGATCTTGCCGGCGTCCTTGGTCGCCTGGCGCTGGTCGTCGTTGAAGTAGGCCGGGACGGTGATGACCGCCGAGTCGACGGTTTCGCCGAGGTAGGCTTCGGCGTCGGTCTTCAGCTTCTGGAGGATCATCGCGGAGATCTCGGGCGGCGAGTACTGCTCGCCCGCAGCTTCAACGCGCGCGTCCCCGTTCGGGCCGGCGACGACCTTGTAGGGGACGATCGACTCCTCCTCGCGCACCTCGCCCTCCTTGCGGCCCATGAAGCGCTTGATCGAGAAGATCGTGTTCTGGGGGTTGGTCACGGCCTGGCGCTTGGCGACGGTTCCCACCAGTCGCTCGCCCGATGCCGTGAACGCGACTACTGAGGGCGTCGTGCGACCGCCCTCGGCGTTCTCGATGACGGTCGGCTCGCCGCCCTCGAGCACCGCCATGCACGAGTTGGTCGTGCCCAAGTCGATGCCTATGGTCTTGGCCATGCGGAAATGCTCCTTGAAAGAGGCTTTATAAATCTAAGTGGGATTGTTGCAGATTTGTTGACTCCCTTCAAGCACCGACCGGACCCGCTTCCGCGGGCCGCGCTGGGCGCCTTGCCCCCGCTTGGGGTAAACGGACGCGCCACGGCGCGGCCCGGTGCGCGCCCAATACCCCCCGGTTGGGGTAAAGGTCCGGTATTCGCCCGTAACCCTGCGATCTTGCGGGGTAATCCCCCGTAGTGACCCGCCTCGAGCGCAACGTCAACATCGCGGCCGTCGTCGTCCCCTTCCTCGCCGTGCTGGGCGCCGCCGTCATCCTCTGGGATCACTTCCTCGGGCCGCGCGATCTCGTCATCTTCGGAGTCATGTACCTGCTCTCGGCGCTTGGCGTCACGGTCGGGTTCCACCGCCTCCTGACCCACCGCGCCTTCCAGACGCGACCCTGGCTGCGCTACACCCTCGCGGTGTTCGGCTCGATGTCGGTGCAGGGTCCGGTGATCGACTGGGTCGCCGACCACCGCAAGCACCACACGTTCACCGACGAAGAGGGTGACCCGCACAGCCCCCACGCCGGCCAGGGAGCGGGACTTCGAGGCATGGTCGGCGGCCTCTGGCATGCGCACGTCGGCTGGCTGTGGGAGACCCACGGCCAGGCCTCCTCGAAACGCTTCGCCCGCGATCTCCTGGAAGAC
>DASZIU010000084.1:0-7659 GCA_035948815.1 Solirubrobacteraceae bacterium
CCGCGCGCGCCTCGACGCTCGTCATCAGTGGCGCCGGCGAAGGGCACGGTGTTGGGATGAGTCAGGAGGGGGCCCTCGGGTTTGCCAGGCACGGCTGGACCTATCAGCAGATACTCGCCCACTACTACACCGGCACGACGATCGGGCAGGCGCCCTCGGGCGCGATCGTGCGCGTGCTCGTCGGGAGGAAGGTGCGGCGGGTGCCCCTCGAGCGTTACGTCCGCGGAGTCGTGGCCGCGGAGATGCCCTCGGGCTGGCCCCTGGCGGCCCTCGAGGCGCAGGCTGTCGCGAGCCGCACGTATGCGCTCACGGCCCACGCCGGTGGCTCGCGCTTCGACGTGTACTCAGACACCCGCTCGCAGGTCTACCTGGGCGTCGCGGCGGAAACCGCGACCACGAACGCCGCCGTCGCGGCGACGGCCGGCAAGATCGTGCTCTACGGGGGCCGGCCGGCGACGACCTACTTCTTCGCGAGCTCAGGGGGCGTGACCGAGAGCATCCAGAACTCCTTCCTGGGATCCCAGCCCGAGCCCTGGCTGCGCGGCGTCGCGGACCCCTACAACGGCGGCCCCGCCTTCGCCTGGCGCGTCACGATGAGCTTCGGCTCGGCGGCGGCGCGGCTCAGGGGGCTGGTGAGGGGCGCATTTCGCGGCATCGCCGTGCTGGCTCGGGGAGTATCCCCGCGGATAGTCTCCGCCGAGGTGCTCGGATCGGCCGGGACGACACCCGTGAGCGGCCCGGAGGTGGCGGAACGGCTCGGCCTCGGCAGCACCTGGGCCTACTTCAGCGTCCAGAGCGGCCGCAGCCTGCGCCCCGAGCCCGACCAAAGCGGCCGAGCCCAGGCGACCCCGCCCGCGCCCAGCCCTCCAATGCCGGCGAGCCCGCCCGCTCCGGCCGGCCCGCAGGGAGGCGCGCAGGCGCCGGTGGCGTCCGTCTCCACACAGGCCTCCACGACGGGCGGCGTGGCCGCCGGCTAGCAACACCGGCGACCGGCCACCACTTCCTCCCGCGAACGCCTACGGCCGCGCCTCGAGAATCAGGTTGAAGGGAGTCTCGGTCGCGCGGCGCACACGCGTGAAGCCGCCCTCTTCCAGCACCTCGGTCAGCCGCGCCTCGCCCGCCTGCGCCCCCAGCGCGAGGCCGACCTCCTGGTCGAGCGAGGCGGGCGTGCAGATCACCGTCGAGGCCGCATAGAAGACGCGCCCAACCGGGTTGAGGTTGTCCTCGATGCGGTCGTTCGCGAACGGCTCGACGATCATCCACGTGCCGTCGTCGGCCAGCGTCTCGCGGATGTGCTTGGACGCGCCCACCGGATCACCCATGTCGTGCAGGCAGTCGAACACGGAGACGAAGTCATAGCCCGTCCCGGGGTAGTCCTTGGCCGAGGCGACCGCGAAGGTGATGCGATCCTCGACGCCCGCTTCCCTCGCCGCCTCCCGCGCCCGCGCGATCGACCCCTCGTGGTAGTCGAAGCCGAAGAACTCCGAGTTCGGGAACGCCTCGGCCATGATGATCGTCGACGCACCATGTCCACAGCCGATGTCTGCCACCTTCGCGCCGGCTTCGAGCTTCTCCTGGACCCCGTCGAGAGCCGGGATCCACTCGGACACGAGATGCCCTCGGTAGCCGGGCCGGAAGAAGCGCTCGGTACCCCTGAACAGGCGCCCGTCGTGCTCGTGCCAGCCCATCCCCTCGCCGCTTCGGAACGCCTCGCGGATCTGGTCTTCATCCGCGTAGAGGGACGCGACCGAGTCGTACACCCCGAGGATGTAAAACGGGCTGTCTTCGTCCGCCAGCGCGAGCGCGTGCTCGTCGGGCAGCGTGTAGCGGTCAGTGTCGGCGTCGTATGTCACGTAGCCGCCCGCGGCCTGGTTGCGCAACCACTCGCGCACCGACCGCTCCGCCACTCCCGCGCGTTCGGCCACTTCCTGCGAGCTCAGCGGACCTGCGCCGGCCATCGCCTTGTACAGGCCGAGCTTCTCTCCGATCAACATCAGCGGGGCGCTGATGATCGCCCCCATATCCGTGACCGCCTGGCCCATGAACGCTTCGAGCCGGGCGGGATCAATCTCAGTAGCACTCATCTGTGCCTCCCGTGCTTCGCGTGCAGACGGCCATTGGACCTGCGGCCGCCGTAGAGGCGAGCAGACCACCGTTCCGGCAGCCTGTCAAGTGGAATTGGTCACACAACGTCGGACATGCGTCCGCCACGGGCCCGGCGCGGCGCCCGGGGCCTTGTGACGAGAGCGCCAGCGGCCGACAATCCAGGGTATGAGCCCCCGCCGACTCATCGCTCTGGCCACCTGCGCGAGCGCGCTCGCTGCGCCGGTGAGCGCCTGCGCCTACTCGGAGGGCTCGCCCGAACAGGTCGCCTGGGTGAGGCGCGCGGCGGGCAACTTCGTCGCGGCCGAGCTCAGCGGAAACGGGGCGGGAGCTTGCGCGGTGCTGGACGCGTCGCTGAGAAGGACCGAGCGCGGGAGCACGTGCGCGCGGAGGTGGGACGCGAAGCTCGCACGGCTGCTGCGCTCGAGCGCCGCCAGGGCACGGCTGCGCGAGCAGCGGCGGGCGATCGGCTCGGCCGAGGTGGCCGTCCGCGGCGACACCGCCTGGATTCACCTTCGCCTGCCGTTGATGGGCGGGCAGAGCCGCTTTCGCTGGACCGAAAACTGCTGGATGCTGCAGAGCTGAGCACGCCCCCTGGTGCGTGCGCATAGGCTGGGGACCGTGCCCCGGCCGCTGCTGATCGCCGACGTTCCCTGGCTGCTCTACCGGTCGTTCTTCGCCCTCCCGAAATCGATCGTCGACGGCGAGGGGAAGCCCGTCAACGCGCTGCTCGGGACCGTCAACGCGCTGCTCGCGCTGATCGAGGTGCGGGCGCCCGCCGAGCCGCCGCGGGGAGTCGTCGCATGCATGGGCGCCGAGCAGGCCGAGTACCGCGTCGCGCTGTACGCGCCCTACCACGCCCACCGACCTCCCATGCCTCCCGAGCTCGCCGCGCAGTGGCAGCGGGCGCCCGATCTGCTTTCGGCACTCGGATGGACCGTGAGCGGCAGCGATGACCTCGAGGCCGACGACGTGATGTTCTCCTTTGCGCGCGTCGAGGAGGAGCGAGGCGGACGGGCGCTGCTGCTGACCGGCGACCGCGACCTGTTCGGAGCCGTGACCGAGAAGGTCGCCGTCGTCGAGCTGCGCAAGGGAACCGAGCGCTCCGAGATCGGGCCCGCGCAGGTGCAGGAGCGCTACGGCGTCCCGCCGCCGCTCGTGCCAGATTTCATCGCCCTGCGCGGCGACCCCTCCGACGGGCTCCCGGGCGCGCCCGGGATCGGCGCGAAGACGGCCGCTGAGCTTCTGCGCGCGCACGGCTCCCTGGAGGGGGTGCTCGCCGCCGCCGGCGCGACCGAGGGGGCCGGGGCGGCGGCCGCGGTGCGGGCCGCGGCGCTGATGCGCCCCCGGCTCGCGGCGACCCTGCGCGAGCACGCCGAGCTGCTCCTCGCCTTCAAGCAGATCGCGACCCTGCAGCGGATCGACGTGCAGCCGCCTGCGGACCGGGCGACCGACTTCGCGGCGGGCGCGGCGCGCGCGCGGGAGCTGGGAATGAGACGGCTCTCCGAGCGGCTCGAGAAGCTCGCTACGGAGTGAACTTGACGTTGATCACGTCGCCGTCGGCCATCGCGTAGTCGCGCCCCTCGAGGCGCAGCGTCCCGCGCTCGCGGGCGCCGACGTAGCCGCCGGCATCGACGAGCTCGCGCCATCCGATCACCTCGGCTCGCACGAACCCGCGCTGGATGTCGGAGTGGATCTCCCCCGCCGCGTCCCATGCCGTGCGCCCGCGACGCAGGTGCCACGACTGCGCCGGCTTGCCCTCGCCGGCGGTGAAGAAGGCGATCAGCTCGAGCAGCGAGAAGGCCTCCCTGACGACGCGCTGCAGCGGCGGGAGGGGGTCGGAGCCTCTGACGCCGAGCTCCGAGCGCATCGCCTCCGCGTCGGCGTCCTCGAGCTCTCCGAGCTCGGACTCGATCCGCGAGGAGACCGCCACGGCGCGCGCCCCCTGCTGCTCGGCATGCGCCGCGAGAGCCTCCGGCACCGCGTCCGAGCCCTCGTCGACGTTTGCCACGAACAGCACCGGCTTCGCGGTGAGCGCGCCCAGCTCACGTCCGGCGTCGGGAGCGTCCTCGGGCACCGGGACCGTGCGGGCCGGGCGCCCGGCGCGCAGCGCCTCGATCACCCTTTGCAGCCAGGCCTCCTCCGCGATGGCGTGCCGGTCCCCCCCGCGGGCGTGCCTGGCCACGCGATCGACGCGTCGTTCCGCCTGCTCGAGATCGGCCAGCGCGAGCTCCGTCTCGATCGTCTCGACGTCGCGCAACGGATCGACGCTGCCCTCGGGGTGCACGACGCTGTCATCCCCGTGGGCGCGGACGACGTGCACGATCGCGTCGGTCTCGCGGATGTTCGCGAGGAACCGGTTGCCGAGGCCCTCGCCCTGGTGCGCACCGGCCACGAGCCCGGCGATGTCGTGGAAGTCGATCGTGTCCCAGACGATCTCCGACGCGCCTACGGTCTGCGCGACCTGCTCGAGACGCTCGTCGCGGACTGGGACGACGGCCACGTTCGGCTCGATCGTCGTGAAGGGGTAGTTCGCCGCCTCGGCGCCGGCTTTGGTCAGCGCGTTGAAGAGCGAGGACTTGCCGGCGTTGGGCAGGCCGACGATGCCGATCCGGGTGCTCACCCCGCGCGCACTCCGCCGGTGCCGGGTTCGCCCGGGCCCGCCGAAGCCGCCGAGCCGCGGCTGGCGAGTCCGCCGACGGCCGTTCCCAGCAGCGCGCCCGCGAGCACGTCGCCGGGATGGTGCACGCCGAGGTAGACCCTCGAGAACGACAGCGCCACGGCGAGGGCGTAGAGCGGCGCCGCCGGCAGGCCTAGGCGGGAGTAGACGAGCGCCCCGGCGAACGAGGTCGTGGCGTGCGCGCTCGGGAAGCTCAGCTGCGTCGGCGTGGAGGTCAGCGGCGGCAGGCCCTCCAGCTCGGGCCGGCGCCGGCCGGCGAGCGGCTTGAGCGCCGTGTTGAGGACATACGCGCCGCCGACGGCGGTCATCGCCGCGCGCCAGCGCCGCCGCCTGCCGGGGTCGAGCAGCTGCCCGGCCGCGCCGATCGCGAGCCACACCGCACCATGCTCTCCCAGCTGCGAGAAGCGGGCCATCGCGCGCTCCGCGGCAGGCGTATGGCCGCGCGTGCGCGCCAGCGTCAGCAGGCGATCGTCGAGCGAGAGCAGACGCGCCCCGATCGAACGCGCCGAGACGGCACCTGCCGAGGAGCGCGCGGCGCCGGCCGTCCTAGCCAAAGCCGACGTGCGGCTCGGCGCTGTCGGCGCTGACGTAGGCCAGCTGGCCCAGGTTCACCCGCACGGGACCGTCCTCGCTCAGGATCTCGTGCCAGCCGGTGCCGCCGAGCGCGTGCTCGAGCGCCTGAAGCTGCTTTTCGTCGACGCGGAGCGAGAGCACCTGACCGCCCTCGAAGCCGATGCTGACGCGCCTGGTGGCGGACGGCATCAGTGGCCTCCCGCCACGGCCGCCGGCTCGACGATCTCGGTCAGCACGCCGCCGGTCGCCCGGGGATGCACGAACGCCACGCGCGACCCGCGGATCCCGGTGCGCGGCTGCTCGTCGATCATGGCGAGCCCTGCCCGCTTCAGCGCATCGAGCGTCGCGTCGATGTCGGTGACCTGGTAGGCGACGTGGTGCAGGCCCGGGCCCTGCTTGGCGAGGAAGCGGCCGACCGGCGTCTCGGGCCCGAGCGGAGCGAGCAGCTCGACGTGGTTCTCGCCGACGTCGAGTAGCACCGCCTCGACGCCCTGCTCCTCGACGACCTCGCGGTGGGCCGCCGTCAGCTCGAGCCGGTCGCGATACAGCTCGAGCGCCGGCTCGATCTCCTCGACGGCCACGCCTATGTGGTCGATGCGGGTGAACACCCGCCGCAGTGTATAGGCGCTCGGCTGGCGCTAGCCGCCGGCGGACGGCGGGACGATCGCGCCGGGAAGAGGCGGCGGGGGCTGCGGAGGGGACGCCGCGACGACGCGCAGCCCGATGCCCGGCGCGCGCTCCAGGCGGGGGACGCCGTGCATGATCCGCTCGATCGCCTCGCGGTCGAGGACCTCCTCCTCGAGCAGCTCCCCGGCGAGCGCGTCCAGCTGGCGGCGGTGGGAGAGGATCAGCTTCTGCGCCGCGCGTCGCGCGTCTTCGACGAGGTCCTGGCGCTCCTCGTCGCGGATCCGCAGGGTCGTCTCGGACAGGCGCACGTCGCCGTCGGGGGAACGACCGATGCCGGCGGTCCCCATCGCGAAGTCGTGGACCATCGAGTGTGCGATGTCGGCCACGCGCTTGAGGTCGTCGGAGGCGCCGGTCGTGATCGCGCCGAACACCACCTGCTCGGCGACGCGGCCGCCCAGCAGCACCGTCATGTAGTCGAGCAACTCCTCGCGAGTCTTCAGGTAGCGGTCCTCGGCTGGAAGGTTGAGCGTGTACCCCAGCGCCCGGCCGCGCGGGACGATCGAGATCCGGTGCACGCGGTCGACCGACGGAAGCAGCTCCCCGCACAGCGCGTGGCCGGCCTCGTGGTATGCGACGACCCGCTTCTCGTGGTCGCCCAGCACGCGCTTGGACTGCACCCCGGCGATCACCCGCTCGATCGCCGAGTCGAAGTCCTTGCCCGTGATCCTCGTGCCGCCGCGGCGGGCGGCGAAGATCGCGGCCTCGTTGCAGATGTTCGCGAGGTCCGCACCGGTGAGCCCGCTCGTCTGCTGGGCGACCAAGCTGAGGTCGACGTCGTCGAGCGGCTTCTCGCGCGTGTGCACCTTGAGCACCCCCAGGCGGCCCTTCACGTCCGGTGGGACGACGAAGACCTGGCGGTCGAAGCGCCCGGGGCGAAGCAGCGCCGGGTCGAGCTTCTCGAGCAGGTTCGAGGCGGCGATCACGACGACGCGGCCGCTGGAGGCGAAGCCGTCCATCTCCACGAGCAGCTGGTTGAGGGTCTGGTCCTTCTCGCCGGAGATGTCCATCCCCCGCCGTCCGCCGACGGCATCGAGCTCGTCGATGAAGATGATCGCCGGTTCGTGTTTACGGGCGATCGCGAACAGGCGTCTGATTCGCGCGGCGCCGAGACCGGCGAACATCTCGACGAAGGACGCGGCCGACTGCGCGAAGAACTGGGCTCCTGACTCGTGGGCGACGGCCTTGGCGAGGAGCGTCTTGCCGGTTCCCGGGGGTCCGTGCAGCAGGATTCCCTTCGGCACCTGCGCGCCGAGCGCGTGGAAGGGCTTGGGCTCGCGCAGGAACTCGACGATCTCCTGCAGCTCCGCCTTCGCGTCGTCGACGCCGGCGATGTCGTCGAAGGAGACCGCCTGCTTGGAGGCCGGCTTTATCTGCTGCGGCTTGATCCGCGGCATGACCTTCAACGTCCGCCACAGGACGAAGATGATCACGGCGAAGAAGACGATCAGGAAGACCGGCTGCCAGTTGTAGGCGAAGTTCTGCACTTCCTGGGCGAACGACACGTGCGCCTGCGAGGGCGCGGCGGGAGTGGCACGGATGGGGGTGCTCTGGACGTGCCCCCGTGTGACCGCGGGGTGCGTGGCGGCGCCGTGGACGGTCTGCGGTGTGGTGGCGCG
>DASZIU010000085.1:0-3729 GCA_035948815.1 Solirubrobacteraceae bacterium
CAAGCGGCTCTCGCGTGGCGGGAGATCCTGATCACCGAGGGGAGCGACTGGTTCTGGTGGTTCAGCCGCAAGCACGACTCGGGCATGGACCCGATCTGGGACAACCAGTTCCGGCTGCACCTGCGCAACGTCTACAAGCTCATGGGCTCGCGCGCCCCGGCACGCCTGTTCCAGCCGATCATCAAGCGCGCGCCCGCGCCGGAGCGAGGCGTCCCCGCGACCGTGATCAGCCCCGAGTCGCGCGACGACGCGGAGTGGAGCCAGGCGGGCTACTTCCAGGTCGGCTCGGGGTTCGGGGCCCTGCACCGGCCGGCGGGAATCGTCGAGCGCGTCTATTACGGCAACGACGACGAGGAGCTGTACTTCCGCATCGATACCCAGCGCACGCCGGCTGAGCTCGAGGCCCAGCACATCGACTTCTGGCTTTACTGCTCGGGCAAGCCTGCGGGCGACGGTGCAAGCGACATCGAGCTTCCGCTCCCCGCCTCCGCGACCGTGGATCTCGGCTTCGAGCCTGCGTACGCGGTGCGGATCGTTCCGCGCGAGCAGGGCGGATCGGTCACGGTGGCGAAGCTCGTCGAGCCCGCAACCAGGGGAGTTGTCGAAACGGCCTGGGAGGTCCCCGACCCGTACTTCGTCGCGATTCCGTTCGAGCGTCTCGGCAAGCGGGCGGGCGACACGTTGGAGATGGCGCTCGTCGTGAGCCGGGACGGAAAAGACATCGAGGTCGTGCCGCCGTCGGGCTCGCTGGGTGTCCGGGTGCCGGGCGAGGCGGCCGCCGCAGCGGTTCCTCACTCTCAGCACCTCAAGGTCCTGGTCGCCACCGCCGAGGTCACGCCCTTCGCCAAGATCGGAGGGGTCGCCGACGTCGCTGCCGCGCTCTCCAAGGAGCTCCGCCGCGCGGGCCACGACGTCAGGGTCGTGCTCCCGCGCTACAAGCAGATCGACATCGGTAAGAACGACCTGCGCCCAGTCGTGACCGGCCTGCAGGTTCCGCTCGGCTCGCAGAAGCTGGAAGCCACGATCTACGAAGGCCGCCTGGGCGACCTGGTCGTCTACTTCGTCGACTGCCCGACACTCTTCGACCGCGACGGGATAGTTGGTTTCGGCGACGACGACGCAAGGTCGGTCTTCTTCTGCCGCGCTCTGCTGGAGATGCTGCCCGAGCTCGAGTTTTTCCCGGACGTGATCCACATCCATGATTGGTTCGCGGCGCTTGTGCCCAACCTGCTCGACCGCGTTTACTCCGAGGGCGCGTACGCGAAGATCGCCACCAACCTCACCATCCACAACCTCGCCGCCCAGGGCACGTTTGGATTTGGGGCCCTCGTGCTCGCGGGCCTCGAGGAGTGGGGGCTCATCCAGGTGGGGATCCCCGGGCTCGACAGCGTGGTCAACTTCCTGGGCCGCGGCATCCATTTCGCGGACGTCGTCAACACCGTGAGCGAGCGCTACGCGTCGGAGATTCAGACGCAGCAGTACGGCGAGGGGCTCGACGAGCTGCTGCGCCGCAACGCTCACAAGCTGCACGGGGTCGTGAACGGCATCGACTACGAGATATTCGATCCGCAGCGCGATCCCAACCTCAAGCATCAGTACTCGGCGGACGCCCCCGAGGCCAAGGCGTTGTGCCGCGCCGACCTGAGGGCTGAGCTCGGCCTCGATGACGTGAACAAGCCGGTGTGCGCGATCGTGTCCAGGTTCTACGACGTCAAGGGCCTTGACCTTGTGGAGCAGGCGATGCCGCACCTCCTCCACCTGGGTCTGCAGATGGTCGTGATCGGCACCGGCGACCGCCGCTACGAGGACATGTTCCGGAGGTGGGGCGCCGAGCTTCCCCACCAGGTCTCGGCGTCGATCGGTTTCGACGCCGCGCTCGCCCAGCGCATCTATGCCGGGTCCGACATGCTGTGGATGCCCTCGCGCTTTGAGCCGTGCGGCCTCGCGCAGCTCATCGCGCTTCGCTACGGCACGGTCCCCGTCGTTCGTGAGACGGGCGGACTCGCCGACACGATCCGCGACTACGACCCGGTGGCCGCGACCGGAAACGGCTTCACCTTCGACGACTACGACCCGTGGCAGTTCTACGCCGCGGTCGTGCGCGCGGCCGAGACGTTCCGCCACCCCGCAGCATGGTCCTGGCTGGTGAGGCGTGACATGACCGAAGACGTCTCGTGGTCCCGCTCAGCCCACCGCTACGTGCAGCTCTACCTCGCAGCCATCACCGCAACAAGAGAGCGACGAGGAGTTGGGGCGCTAGCGGACTGATAAGTCACTTTCCCCGCTCGCCGGGGAAGGTGGCGCGAAGCGCCGGATGGGGGGTGCACTACCCCCCAGCTATCCGCCCCAGTCGGGAAGAAGTCTCAACTGCTCCACCCTGCGGGCGCCCGGCGCATACGCCAGGTTGAAGTAGTCGATCACCATCCGGCGCGCGGCGAACGCGGTGGCCGTGTGGCGGATCGAAGCCCGCATCATCTCGACCCAGCGCTGCGGGATCCCGTCCTTGTCGCGCTCGTAGAAAGCCGGCACCACTTCGCGCTCCAGCAGCCGGTAAAGGCCCTCCGCCTCCGCGCGATCGTCTACCTCAGGGCGCTCGAGCGTGGCCGCCGACGGGATCGCCCATCCCAGCTCGGGCCGGTAGGCCTCGTCCCACCAACCATCGAGAATGCTCACGTTGAGGGCGCCGTTCGCGCCGGCTTTCATCCCGCTCGTACCGCTGGCCTCGAGGAAGCGGCGCGGGTTGTTGAGCCACACGTCAGCGCCCTGCACCAGGTGCCGCGCGAGCTCGATGTCGTAATCCTTGAGGAAGACGACTCGCGGTTGTTCCCGCGCGAACGCGACGATTTTCGCCACGATCTCCTTGCCCGGCTGGTCGGCGGGGTGAGACTTACCCGCGAACAAGAGCTGCACGGGGCGTTTCGAGCTGCTCAGCAGCGCTGTGAGCCGCGTGACGTCCTGCAGCAGGAGGTTGGCCCGTTTGTACGGCGCGAACCGCCGGGCGAAACCGAACGTCATCGCGTCGGGGTCCAGCTCGATCGGCTTCTCCGAGCGACGACGGGTGAACTCGATGAGCCGCCGCTTCAACTCGATGTGAGTCGCCCACAGGACCGGCGCCGGAATCTCCAGCACCGCCTGCCACCGTCCATCGCGGCCGTCGAGGTCCCACCAATCGGGCCCCACGTAGCGGCGGAGTAGGTCGGCGATCTCAGGCGCGATCCAAGTCGGCATGTGGACGCCGTTCGTCACCGAGCCGATCGGGACCTGGGTCTCGGGCAGGCCGCGCCACGCGTCCTTCCACAACCGTCGCGAGACCGCGCCGTGCAGCCGGCTGACCCCGACCGACTGGTCGGCCAGCCGCAGCGCTGCATACGTCGTGGTAAATCGCTCGCGCGGATCGCCCGGTTTCTGCCGGCCGAGGTCCATGAAGCGGTCGAACGAGATTCCGACCTGCGTGAGGTAAGGGCCCAGCAGGTCCCACACCAGGCCGGACTCGAAGTAGTCGCTCCCCGCCGCGATCGGCGTGTGCGTGGTGAAGACAATCCCAGCCCGCGCCACGAGCCTCGCCTCCTCGAGCGTCATCTGCCGCGAAGCCCGCAGCTCGCGGATGCGCTCGATGGCGCACAGAAAGCTGTGACCCTCGTTCAGGTGAAAGACCGCGGCCGTCATGTTCATCGCACGCAGCGCACGCACCCCGCCGATCCCGAGCACGATCTCCTGTCGCAAGCGCCT
>DASZIU010000086.1:0-18954 GCA_035948815.1 Solirubrobacteraceae bacterium
GTCGCGTCCCATCAGCGGGTTGACCGTGACGAGGTCGGCCCCGAGCCCCGGCACTGGGCCGTCGGGCGCATCGATGCCGGCGAACAGGGCGCTCGCGTAGGCCGCGGCCGTGACGTCGATGTCGCCGCGCTTGCCGTCGGCGATCACGGTCAGTCCCAGGCGCCGGGCGTGGTCTGCGAGCTCGCCCATGACGCTGCGCCCGTCCGCGCCGAGAACCTCGAAGCGCGCAAGCTGCAGCTTCACGGCCACGCAGGCCTCGGCCGTGGCGTCGATCAGCGCGCGGGAGTGCGCGAGCACCGCAGAGGCCGTCGCCGAGAGGTGCACCCCCGGCGAGCCTTCCGCTGCCTGCGGCCACAGCGCGCCTGGATCGGGATCGAGGCCGAGCACGATCTGCGATTCGCGTTCGGCCACACGCGCGGCCAGGGTGTCGCCGAAGGATGCCGGCGTCAGCGTCCCTTCACCGCGCTCTTCAGGCCGCTGCCCGCCGTGAAGCGTGGCACGCGAGTGGCGGCGATCTGGATCCGCTCGCCGGTGCGCGGGTTGACGCCTTGACGGGCGCCGCGCTCGCTGACGTGGAACTTGCCGAACCCCGACACCGTCACCTCGCTGCCGCGTCGCAGCGCCTCCTCGACCGTGGCGAGCACGGCGTCGACGGCCCGCGAGGCCTGTTGCCTGGTCAGCTCGGCGCGGTCGGCAACCTGGTCGACCAGCTCGGCCTTCGTCACTTCATCCTCCTAGTTCGTGAAACCCGACCTCCGAAGCTAACACCGTGTGCGGACGGGCGCATGCGTGACAATGCCACGATGACGATCACCCGCGCCGCGTGGCTCGCAACCGTGCTGGTCGCGCTGCTGACCGCGCTCCTGCTCCTGCTGTCCGGCTACACGGGGTACGCGGGCCTGGGTGTCGCGGTGGCGCTCTCGGCCGCGATCAACCTTCTCTGAGCCACTGCAGCAGCGCGCGTGCGGCGCGCCCGCGATGGCTGATCTCGTCCTTCTGCCCGTCGGAGAGCTCGGCCATCGTCAAGCCCGCGGGACCGTCGTCCGGCAGGAACACGGGGTCATAGCCGAAGCCGCCCTCGCCGCGCGGCTCCCGGGCCATCCGCCCCCGGCAGCGACCTTCGAAGAGGCGCTCGCAGCCGCGGCCGCGATCCACGTAGGCGATCACGCAGACGTACTCGAGCGCGCTCCCGGCCGGCGCCTCGCTGCGCAGCTTCTGCAGGTTCTCCTCGTCGGTCGCGCTCTCGCCGGCGTAGCGGGCCGAGCGCACGCCCGGCGCGCCGCCGAGCGCCTCGGCGGCGATGCCCGAGTCATCGGCGACGGTCACCTCGCCGGTCGCGGCCGCGGCCGCTCGCGCCTTCGCGAGCGCGTTCAGCTCGAACGTCTCACCCTCCTCGGGAGGAAGCACGACCGATGCCGGAAGGGGCTGCAGGAGCCAACCGTCGCCGCCCTGCGAGCGCGCCAGCAGCCGCTCGAACTCGCGCAGCTTGTGCTCGTTGTGGGTGGCGAGCAGGAGCCGCACGGGCGGGGACCGCCTACGCCGCCGACGCCCTGTCGCGGCCGTCCGCGGGCTCGCGCGTTCCGGCCATGGCCTCCTGTTGGGCGGCGCGCAGATGATCGATGCCGACCGCGGCGAGGGCGAGCAGGTCGTCGAGGTGGGCCCGCGACAATGGCGTGCGCTCGGCGGTCGCCTGCACCTCGACGAGACCGCCCTCGCCCGTCATCACGACGTTCGCGTCCACCTCGGCGCTCGAGTCCTCGGGGTAGTCGAGATCGAGCAGCGGCCTGCCGTCGATCATGCCGCACGAGACGGCGGCGACCGAGCCGGTCAGCGGGGTGCGCTCGAGCTTGCCGGCCGCCTGCAGGCGCTCGCATGCGAGGGCGAGCGCCACATAGCCGCCAGTGATCGAGGCGCAGCGCGTTCCGCCGTCGGCCTGCAGGACGTCGCAGTCGAGGTAGATCGTCCGCTCGCCCAACGCGCGGAAGTCGACCACGCCGCGCAGTGAGCGGCCGATCAGGCGCTGGATCTCGACCGTCCGCCCGTCCTGGCGTCCTCGTGTGGCGTCGCGCGGCTTGCGCTCGCCCGTGGAGGCGGGCAGCATGCCGTACTCGGCCGTCACCCACCCGCGCCCGGAACCGTCCATCCAGCGCGGCACGCTCTCCTGCACGGAGGCGGTGCAGATGACGCGTGTCTCCCCCATCGAGATCAGCGCGGACCCGGTTGCGGTGCGGACGAACCCCGGCTCGATCGTCGTCGGGCGTAGCTCGTCCGATCCCCGGCCATGGCTGCGCTCGCTCACGCGAGCATCATTCCAGAGCGCTACGGTCAGCGGGATCGTGCGCGCGCTCGTGGTCTCGAACATGCTGCCCGACGCCGCGCACCCCGAGCGCGGGCGCTTCGTCCGCGACCAGGTCGACGCGCTGCGGCGCCTCGACGGGCTCGACGTCTCGCTGTACGAGTTCCCGCCGGGCCCGCGATCGCTCGCACGTGCGTTCGCCGACATGCGGCGGCGGTTCTCCACGCGACCCGCTCGCTCTCGACCCGGCGCCGCGACGGCGAGCCAGCCTGCATCTGCGGCATTCGACGTCGTGCATGCCCATTTCGGCCTCACGGCATGGCCCGCGGCTGCCGTGCCGGCACGCGTGCGCGCCCTGACCCTGCACGGCACCGACGTCAGGCATCCCCGCACGCTGCTGCTGACGCTCCCCTGGCTGGCCTCGGTGGACCTGCTCGCGGCCGTGTCGAGCTCGCTTGCCCAGGAACTCCCGCTGCGCTCATGGCGCCGGCGCGCGCAGGTGCTTCCGTGCGGGGTCGACCTCGATCGCTTCGAGCCGATCCCGCGTCGCGACGCACGCGCCGAGCTCGGGCTCGACGGCGCGCGCCCATACGTGCTGTTCGCCGCAGATCCCTCGCGACCGGAGAAGCGCCACGATCGGGCGCTCGAGCTCGTCGAGGGCACCGCGGCGGAGCTGCTCACGCTCGGCGGCATCGAGCCCGAGCGCGTGCCGCTGTGGGTCAACGCCGCGAACGCCGTGGTCGTTCCCTCCGATCGCGAGGGCTTCGGGCTCGCCGTGCTCGAGGCGCTCGCGTGCGACGTGCCGGTGCTGGCGACTCCCGTCGGGGTTCATGCTGCTGCGCTCGAGGGTGTCGCCGGAACGCTCTGCGCTCCGTTCGAACCGGACCTCTGGCGCGCGGCGCTCGAGGTCCACTTGAGCGCCTCAGACCCCAGGATCGAGGGACGGGCGCACGCACTGCCGTTCTCGGCGACCGAGATGGCGGGGCGCGTGGCGCAGGCATGGCAGCTGGCGCTGGAGCGGTCCAGGTAGCGCTGCAGATAGCATGGATCGACGGTGGATCAGACATCTGGCACGACTCCCGCCGGCGCCGAGCCGGAGGCGCCGGATAGCGGTCAGCCCGGGGGCCCCGAGGCGACGGGCACGCCCGCTGGGACGCCCGGCTTCGGGGCGCGCGGGCGGATGCGCCGCCGGGCGCGCTTCCTGCGCAAGGCCCGGGAGCTCGCCTACCGCGACCTCGGCGGGCTGGTCTTCAACCTGCACCGCTTCGGTCAGCGCAACGACGCCCTCGTGCTCGGGAAGCTGAACACGCTCGGCCACATCGACGCAGAGCTGCGTGCGCTCGAAGGGGCGCTCCATGAGCGCGAGACCGTGACCGTGCTGCGAGAGGCGGGGATCACGGCGTGTCCCCGGTGCGCCGCGATACACAGTGGCGACGACCGCTTCTGCCCCAACTGCGGCCTGTCGATGAGCCGCCACGTCGATCTCCCGATCGCCGGACCAGCGACCGGGGCGCCCACGACGGCCCCGCCTTCGCCCCCGCCGACGGCGACCGCGCCTCCTGCTGCCCCGCCACGCGGCGCGGCCACCGCGGACTCGAACCCGGCCGCCGGCGCGCCCGCAGCTCCCGGCGGCGCACCGGACGGGCCCTCCGGCGCTCGCGTCGAGCAGGTCACGGCGTCGTGGCCCGCCCCGCCTCCGGCCGACGACGGCGCCGCGCCCGGCTCGAGCTGGGGTCCCGCGCCGAGCACCGGCCCGACCCCCGCTGCGGCGAGGGCGGGACGCTCTCCGACGCCGCCGCCGAGGTCCTCCTCCCCGCAGCCGGGAGCAGAGGAGAAGGCAGCGGAGGAGGAGCGTACGGAGATCCTGCACCCGGTCGAGCCCGAGCAGTGACCGATCTCGCCGCCTCGCTGCCGCCGTCGTCCATGCACTCCAGCGGATCGCCGGGCGTCGGAGCGCCGCAGCCGGTCGGGGCGGAGTTGAGCGAGGCGTGCCCCCTCTGCGGGACCCCGCTTCATCGCGAACAGGAGTGGTGCCTGCACTGCGGCGCCGCGGCTCGGACGCGGCTCGCCGCGACGCCGAACTGGCGCGTGCCGGTGGGCGCGATCCTCGCCGTCATGGCGATCTCGCTCGCGGTGCTCGCGGCCGCGCTGGTGGACCTCGCGGGCAGCTCGACCCCGACGAGGACGCAGGTCACGCGGACCGTCACCGCCCCCGCAGCGGCGAGCGCCCCCGCAGCTACAGCACCGGCGACTCCCGCGCCGGCGACGGCGACCCCCGGTGCCACGGCCACGACGCGCACCGCGCCCACCCAGGGTGCGATCGCTCCCGGCGCGACGAGCGGAGCGAGAGGCTCGGCACCGGCATCTGGCGCCGGCGGCCTCGTCGCCCCTGCCGGCGCCCGGAGCGGCGCCACGCCGACGCTCTCGCACAAGTAGTCGCAGCGCAGACCCGCGGGCGCGAGAGGACCCCGGCCGGGGCGCCTGCGGCGCCGAGTCGACGGCGCCGGCCAGATAGCGTTCGCGCGATGGCCGCGCTCCCGACCGCGAGTTCGCACGAGGCCGATGTCGCGGTCATCGGCGCCGGAGCCGCCGGCCTGTATGCGGCGCTGTGCGCCGCCAGGCAGCACGCGACGGTCGTGCTCGTCTCGGCGACGCCGCTTGCGCAGACGGCGAGCTACTGGGCGCAAGGTGGCCTGGCCGCGGCGCTCGCGGCCGACGACAGCTTCGCCCTTCACCTCGAGGACACCGAGCGCGCCGGACGTGGACTGGTGCGGCGCTCGGCGGCCGAGATCCTCGTCCAGCAGGCGCCCGACCGCGTGCGCGACCTGCAGGCGCTCGGCGTCCGGTTCGACGCCGACCGCTTCGGTCGCCTCGCGCTCGGCCTCGAGGGCGGTCACTCGGTCCGGCGCATCGTCCATGCGGGGGGAAGCGCGACGGGAAGGCGCGTCGTGCGCCAGCTGTCGGCGCTCGCCGCCGAGAACCCCCGCATAACGGTCCTCGAGGAAGCACGTGCCCGCGCGCTCTGGCGGTCGGACGGCCGCTGCCGCGGCGTCCTGTGCGAGGACGGGCGGATCGTCGGCGCCTCCGGGGTCGTGCTCGGCACCGGCGGCGCCGCGGCGCTGTGGGAGCGGACGACCAACCCACCGGGGTCGCAGGGAGTCGGGCTGCTGCTCGCACACGCCGCCGGCGCGGCGCTCGCCGATCTCGAGCTGCTGCAGTTCCATCCGACGGCCGTGATCGGCGTCCGGGGCCGCGAGGGCTCTCTGATCACCGAGGCGATCCGCGGGGAGGGAGCGACGCTGCACGACGCCTCCGGCGCACGCTTCGTCGACGAGCTCGCACCGCGCGACGAGGTCGCGCGAGCGATCCAGGCGCGCCTGAAGCAGACGGGCGAGCGGTCGGTCGGCCTGGACATGCGCGGGATAGACCCTGTCCGCTTCCCCAACGTCGTCGCCTCGCTGCAGGAAGCCGGGCTCGATCCCACGCGGGAGCTGATCCCTGTGGCTCCGGCCGCGCATTACATGATGGGCGGCATCGCGACCGACCTTCATGCACGGTCGACGCTTGAAGGCCTGTATGCGATCGGCGAGTCGTCCTGCACGGGCCTGCATGGCGCGAACCGTCTCGCGTCGAACTCGCTCAGCGAGTGCTTCGTGTTCGCTCAGCGGGCGGTGCAGGACATTCTCGGCGGGCGCGCCACGCCGGCCTCGCTGCCGAGCTCCCGTGAGCTGGAGTCGCTCTCGCGCGCGCCGTCGCCCCCGGTCGCCGACGCCTCGACGCGCGCGGCCCTCTGGCGTGATGGCGGGATCGTCCGCTCCCCGGAGGGACTCAGCCGGCTGCTCGAGGACCCGCATCCGCTTGCGCGGATGATCGCGCGCTCTGCCCTGGCCCGCGAGGAGAGCCGGGGGGCCCACATGCGGGTCGACCATCCCGCGCGCGACCCCGCGCTCGACCACCGCCACGTGATGCTCAGCGCCGACGCCGGGCTGGAGTGGGAGTTCTGGGAGTGACGGCCGCCCTCCGCGCACGGCGCGGGCGGACCGTGAGCGGGATTCTCGAAAGCGCGGGCGAAGCGGCCGGCGGGGCCGTCAGGGCCCGGTATTGGCCCCTGAAGTTGCCAGTTCTTACGGCTTCATAAATATAGATAAAGAGAAGGTCTTAACGGCCGCTTATGACGGTCCGTTTTCATGCCAGGTGTGTTCACAGATGGAAGGTCTCCGTGGCAGTCGGAGTCTGTGAGAACGGCGGGTGTGCTCCGGATCCAGATCTGAAGCGGAAAGAGGTAAGAGCAGTTACATGTATCAGTTCAGCAGGGCCATCTATCGGGAGTTGGCTCCCCACGTCCGGGCTCCGACGCACGGAGCTCCCGCCCACAGCAACCATGCCGCCGTGCTGCGTGCGTGCGAGGAGGTCATCACGCGGATGGCGACCGACCGTCACTACTTCGCGCGGCCGGCGCGGACCCTGTTCTGCGACATCCGGAACTACTTCGCGATGTCCGAGCAGAAGCACGTCCACGATGTCGTCTGCCGGTATGTCGGCCTCGCGCAGCAGTTCCTGGCAGAGCACCCGCACGAGGGCTACACCGCGGTGAACGGGGCTCCGCCACAGTGCCGCGCGACGACGCGCAAGGGCGCAGCCTGCCAGCGGGTGCCCCTCCCGCACAACGGCTACTGCCCGTCGCACCAGCATCTCGCGGACACGGAGGATCGCGCCCTGGCTGCCGCATGAGGCCTGCCGCGGCGATCTGAGCAGGCTGCCCGGCGGCGGCCCGGATATACGCTCCCCGCCATGCTCCTCGGCGTCGACGTCGGCGGCACGTTCACCGACGCCGTGCTGGTCGGCAACGACTCGCGCCTGTACACGGCCAAGGTGCCCTCGACGCCCGAGGACCAGTCTGTCGGGGTCATCGAGGCGGTCCGGCTGGTGCTCGCGCGCGCGGGGGCAGAGGCGCGGGAGGTCGAACGCTTCGCGCACGGGATGACGGTGGCGACCAACGCGCTGCTGGAGGGCGAGGCTGCCCGCACGGCGCTCGTCGCGACCGAGGGCTTCACCGACGTGCTCGAGCTCGGACGCCAGGCGCGCCCGCACCTGTATGAGCTGTGCCGCTCGGCTCCGCCGCCGCTCGTCCCGGCGGAGCTGCGCTTCGCGGCACCCGAGCGCATGACCCACGAGGGACCGCTGCGACGCCTCGATCCGGCGCACGCGCGCGCGCTGGTCGAGCGTGTCGCGCGCGCCCGGCCCGAGGCGGTTGCGGTCGCGCTGCTGCACTCCTACGCCGACCCGACCCACGAGCAGCTGCTCGGCGAGCTGGTCGCGGAGATCCTGCCCGAGGCTCACCTGACGCTCTCGAGCGATCTCGTCGGCACCTTCCGCGAGTACGAACGAACGGCGACCAGCGTGCTCGACGCCGCCGTCTCGCCACTGCTCGCCTCCTACCTGCGGCGGCTTCAGGCTGACGCCCGCGAGGAGGGCCTGCCCGAGCCGCAGATCATGCAGTCATCCGGCGGGCTGACCTCATCCGAGCGCGCAGCCGACCATGCCGCGCTGACGGTGCTGTCGGGCCCGGCGGGCGGGGTCGGGGGCGCGCTGCTCCTGGCCGAGCTCGCGGACGAGCCCGACGTGCTGTGCTTCGACATGGGCGGCACCTCGTGCGACGTCTGCCTGATCGAGGGCTCGCAGGTCTCCGAGACCGCCGAGCGGGCGCTCGCAGGCCGGCCGATCTCGCTGCCGGCGCTCGACATCGACACCGTGGGAGCCGGCGGCGGCTCGATCGCCTGGCGTGACTCCGGTGGCGCCCTGCGGGTCGGCCCGGCGTCGGCCGGGGCGGTGCCCGGGCCCGCCTGCTATGGCCGGGGCGGCGTGCTGCCGACGGTCACCGACGCGAACCTCCTGCTCGGGCGCCTGCTCGAGGACTCGCCCCTGCCCGGCGACATCGAGCTCGATCGCGCGGCGGCACGCCGCGCGGTGTCGGGGCTGGCCTCCGAGCTCGGCCTCGAGCTGCTCGACTGCGCCGAAGGGATCGTCCGCGTCGCGAACGCCGAGATGCTGGGCTCCCTGCGCGTGATGACGGTCGAGCGCGGGATCGACCCCCGCGGGTTCGCGCTGATGCCGTTCGGGGGCGCCGGGCCGCTCCATGCGGCGGCGCTCGCCGAGGAGCTGGGCATCTCGAGGATCATCTGCCCGAGCGTCTCGGGCGTGCTCTGCGCGCTCGGCCTCGCAGCGGCGGCGCCGCGCCGCGACGTCTCGCGGACGGTGATGCTGGGCGGCGCCTCGCTGTCCGCCGAGCGACTCGCTCGCGAGCGCGATGCGCTGATCGCCGAGGCCCGCGACTCGCTCGGCGAGGCGCCGACGCGCGTGCGCGTTCGCCACGAGCTGCGCTACGGCGGGCAGTCCTTCGAGCTGCCGGTCGAGGAGTCCGGCGACGCCGGTCCGGAGACGTTGCGGGAGGGGTTCGCGCGGGCGCACGAGCAGCGCTACGGCTATCGCGACGACTCTGCGGAGGTCGAGCTCGTCACGGTTCGCGTCTCCGCCTGGGGCTCGGCGCCCGACCTGCAGCCGGCGGCGCCGGGGCCGGGCGAAGCCCACTCGCGCGCCGCGCGGGAGATCGTCTTCGGCGGTGAGGCGCTGACGGCCGAGGTCCTCAGTGGCGGGCTGGCGCCCGGGACGCGGCTGGAGGGACCCGCGCTGTGCGCGCTCCCGGAGTCGACGATCGTGATCCCTCCGGGGTGGGCCGGCGAGGTCGACGCGTATGGCAGCGCGCTGCTGCATCGCATCGAGAGGCGGCCGTGAGCGCGCTCGATCCGATCGAGCTCCAGGTCTTCACGGGCGCCCTGCGGGCGGCCTGCGAAGAGATGGGCATGACGCTGATCCGCTCGGCCCACTCGTCGAACATCAAGGAGCGACGCGACGCCTCGACGGCCCTCTTCAACCCGGCGGGAGAGATGATCATGCAGGCCGAGCACATCCCCGTGCACCTCGGCGCGATGCCGGCGGCGGTCGCGGCGGTGCTGGGCGAGCGCCACGAGCCCGGCGTCTCGTGGATCCTCAACGATCCCTTCGCGGGCGGCACCCACCTGCCCGACATCACCGTCATCACGCCGGTCTTCGCCCGGGAATCGCCGCAGGCGCTGCTCGGCTTCGCGGCCAGCCGCGCCCACCACGCCGACGTCGGAGCCAGGGTTGCGGGGTCGATGCCCGCCGACAGCCGCGTGCTCGAGGAAGAGGGCGTCGTGATCTCACCGCGCCCGCTCACCGGGGAGGCGATCGACGAGCTCGTCGGTCGGATGCGCCAGCCCGCGGAGCGCCGCGCGGACCTGCTCGCCCAGCTCGCCGCCAACCGCACGGGGGCGGCGCGGCTCTCGGCGCTGGCCGAGCGCCTCGGCCGCGAGCGGCTGGGTGATGCCACCGATGCCGTGCTCGACTACTCCGAGCGCCGGACCCGTGCGTGCCTCGCGGCCCTCCCCGACGGGCAACGGCTCGCCGAGGACGTGCTCGAGGCGCCGGAGGGCGACCTTCCGCTGCGCCTGCGCGCGACCGTCGAGGGCGAGCGGCTGACGCTCGACTTCTCGGGCAGCGCGCCGCAGCACGCTGGCAACCTCAACTGCCCGGTCGCGGTCACGCGCTCGGCCTGCCTGTTCGCGGTGCGCGTGCTCACGGACCCCGACATCCTGCCCTCCGCCGGGGCGTACCGCCCGATCGACGTGTATGCCGAGCCTGGAAGCGTGCTCAACGCGCACCCCGGGGCGGCGGTCGCGGCCGGGAACGTCGAGACCTCCTCGCGCGTCGCGGACCTCGTGCTGACCGCCTTCGGCCGCGCTCAGGGACAGGGCACGATGAACAACCTGACGCTGGGCGGACCCGGCTTCACCTACTACGAGACCCTCGGCGGCGGCCAGGGCGCATGCGAGCACGAGGACGGCCCGAGCGGCGTTCACGTCGCCATGAGCAACACCCTCAACACGCCGATCGAGGCGCTCGAGCGCGAATTCCCGCTGCGCGTCACGCGTTACGCGCTGCGCCGGGGCTCCGGCGGCGCCGGACGCCACCGCGGCGGCGATGGCGTCGTGCGCGAGCTCGAGGCGCTCACCGACATGACCTTCTCGCTGATCGCCGAGCGCCGGCGCCACGGCCCGCGGGGCGCGGAGGGGGGAGCCCCGGGGGAGCCCGGGCGTGACCGGCTCGACGGGCGAGCGCTTCCTGGCAAGGCGACCGGGACGCTGCGGGCGGGCGAGCGTCTGTGCATCGAAACGCCAGGTGGTGGAGGATTCGGAGATGACCGAACCTGACAGTCCGGTCGGCGAACGCGTCGGCTTCCTGGGCCTCGGGATCATGGGCTCGCGGATGGCCGCCAACGTCGCCGACGCCGGCTTCCCGCTGAGCGTCTGGACGCACACACCGGGCAAGGCCGATCGCTGGGCCGCGGAGCATGGCGCGACGGCACGGGCGACGCCGGCAGCGGTCGCGAGCGACAGCGACATCGTCATCAGCATGGTCGTGGACGGCGAGCAGGTCGCCTCCGTGCTGGTGGGCGACGGTGGAGTTCTCGATGGGGCCCGGCCAGGGCTCCTGTGCGTGGACATGTCGACGATCGGCCCCTCCGACACGCGCCGGATCGGAGCGGCACTCGCCGAGCGCGAGGTGCGAATGCTCGACGCGCCGGTGACGGGCTCCTCCCCGCGGGCCGAGTCCGGCACGCTGACGATCATGGCCGGGGGCGCCGATCAGGACTTCGCCCGTGCGTTGCCCGTGCTCGAGTCGATGGGGGAGCTGATCGTGCATGTCGGCGAGCTCGGCCAAGGCGAGATGCTCAAGCTGATCAACAACGCGCTGGGCGCGGCCAACGCCGCTGCGCTCGCCGAGGCACTGCTGCTCGCGCGCGCGACCGGGGTCGACCTCGACGCGTTCGTACAGGTCGCGTCCAAGGGCTCCGGCGGATCGGCTCAGCTGGACCTCAAGTCGCAGGCGATGCGCGAGCACGACTTCCGGACGCTCTTCAAGACGGCGCACATGCTCAAGGACGTGCGGCTCTGCCTGGAGGAAGCCCAGCAGGCCGGGATGCCCTTCCCGGCGGCCTCACACGCGCGCGACCTGCTCTCGGCGACGATCGGACGCGGTCGCGCCGACGACGACTACTCGGCGCTGATCGAGGCCGCGGAGGGCCTCGCCGGCCGGCGGCTGTGAGCGCCGCGGCGACGGCGGTGCTCGCCGGTGGCCCCGGCGCGGCCGTCCCCGCGCCCGACTGGCCGATCGGCCAGTCAAAGCTTGGGCTCCGCGGCGGTCACGGCTCGAAAAAAACCCCGAATTTGCAGGCGATTTGGGATTTCCGCTGGATTTTCGTATCTTTAACGACCCCGCGCGCGTTTCCTGACAGCAACGCCACGGTCATATCCCGCCGTTTCATTCCCACGTTTTCGGTTCACCCATGCCAATTGCTTTCAAAGAATGGGCTGTCACAGTCCGCGCGCTCGCGGAAGGTGAGCAGCTCGTAACGCTCCGCAAGGGTCTCGCGCAGTCCCCTGAGAAGCCCTTCCGGCTGGCTCACGAGCGCTTCTTCCTCTACCCCACCTTCGATCACCAGCCCGCGGACCTCGTGCGCGAGTCCCACCAGCCCGAGCTGCGCCGCGCGCTCGAGGAGGGGGTCTGGAGCGACGGGGAGCCGCCGCTGCACGCCTTCGCCTCCGGAGCGCCGGTCCAGCAGCCCGACCGCGTCCGCATCCGCGCATGGGCCGAAGTGACCGATCACTTCACGACCACGGACCCGCGCTGCGTCGACGCGCTCTCCCCCTTCTACGTGTGGACGCCCGACTACGCCGAAAAGCGCTTCGGCTGGCGCCGTCACCAGCCCCTGCACGTCCTGCTGCTGCGCACCTATCGGATCCCGCGGCCGGTGACGGTGAAGGTGAAGGACGAGTACCTGGGGGCCAACGCCTGGGTCGAGCTGCAGAGGGAACTGCCCTTCGAGGGCACGCCCGTCCTCTCGGACGCCGAGTTCGAACGCGCCTCCGAGGAGATCAGGTCGATCACCACCGAGGTCGGCCAGCCGGTCCTGGTCTAGCGTCCTCACGACACTAGCTCTCGGGCCTCCCCTCCCACGCGAGAGCTTCGCGCGCCGCCTCGGCGCCCGACTCGGGCACCAGCACGTCGCGTGGGCCGGCCGCGAGCGATTCGGCGACGTCGAAGCCGGATGAGCGGCGCAGGAGGGAGGGGATCCCCTCCTCCAGGAGCAGCCCCTCGATGAACTCCGCCTCGGGCTGATTGGCCGCCCGTGCCACCTTCACGAGGCTTCCCTGCGCGTACTGGGGCTTGATCTTGCGCGCCCTCTGCTGGCGCTCGCTCGTCACGGGCTCGACGCCGCCCGGATGCACGAGCGGCATCGCGCATCGCTCGCAGAACCGCTCGCTGGGAGGGTGCTCTCGCCCGCAGCTGGGGCAGATCAGCGCATCGTCGCCCATCACCGCACCTCGAGCCCCACCTCCCGGACCTGTGCGCCCTCGATCAGAAAGGAGCGCACCTGCGGCTGCTCGCCGGCGAGCCCGACGATCACCCACTCGAGGCCCGGCCAGTTGGCCGCGAAGTTGATGTCGGTCTGGGACGGGTAGGGCTCGGTGTGGGTGTGCGAGTGGTAGATCGCGCCGAGCTCCCATCCTTCTCGCTCGAACTCATCGAGCGTCCTCAGCAGCTCCTTGCCGTCGATTTCGAAGCGCTTGGAGCTGGCGAACACGTTCCGAGCCCGGTGGACGCGCACGCCGCGCGATTCCCCGTCCGCGCGGTCATAGGCGATCATCCCGCAGCACTCGGCGTCGTACTCCTCACGCCCGTGCGCCACCAGCTCGTCCAACAGGTCCGCGGCGATGACCATCTGCGGGGCGCCGGCGCCGGACTACCACCAGACGGTCGACTCGAGGTTCTCGACCTCATCGACCGGCAGGGTGTAGATGCCGCTGGACAGGTACTTCCAACCGTCGTCGGCGACGACGAACACGACGTTCCCCTCATCGAGCTCGCCCGCGATGCGCACGGCGATGCTCGCGATCGCGCCGCTCGAGACGCCCGCGAACAGGCTCTCCTCGTCGAGCAGCTTCCGCGTCCACACGATCGCGTCGCGGTTGGTCACGAAGATCTTGCGGTCGAGCAGCGAGAGGTCGATGATCGGCGGGATGAAGCCGTCGTCGAGCGAGCGCAGGCCCTGAACGGGCTCGCCCTGCATCGGCTCGGCGGCGACGATCTTGACGGCGTCCCCGAAGGTCTCCTTCAGGCGCCGGCCGTTGCCCATCAGCGTTCCCCCCGTGCCGAGCCCCGCCACGAAGGCGGTGACCTCGTCCAGCTCTTCGAGGATCTCGACCGCCGTGCCGTTGTAGTGGGCGTTGGGGTTGGCCTCGTTGCCGTACTGGTAGGGCATGTAGTAGGAGGAGTCTTCGGCTGCCATCTCGAGCGCGAGCGCGACGGCGCCGTTCGAGCCCTTGCAGCCCTCGGAGTAGACGATCTCCGCGCCGTACATCCGCAGCAGCTGGGTGCGCTCGGGAGTGACGTTGTCGGGCATCACGACCTTCAGCGGGTAGCCCTTGCGCGAGCAGATCATCGCGAGCGAGATGCCCGTGTTGCCAGACGTGGGTTCGAGGATCGTGTGACCCTGACCGAGCGCGCCCTTTTCCTCCGCGTCCTCGATCAGCGAGCGGGCGACCCTGTCCTTCACCGAGCCGGTCGGGTTGCGCGACTCGAGCTTGGCCCAGATGCGGACTCCCGGCTTGGGCGACAGCCGCGGCAACTCGACGAGGGGCGTGTTGCCGATCGCCTGCACGATGTCCCCGTACCGGCCTCCGCAGGGCCGGTTCCTGAGCCGCTCGGCCGCCATTACTTCACGGAATATAGCGGTGCCGAGCGGTGGTGGCTCCTCAGTTCGGCTTTCGACCCGGAGGCGGGTAGACGGACCTGGCGATCGTCGCCGAGGTCCATCCGATCACCCATCCGCCAAAGACCAGGAAGATCGTCCTTCGGGTGTCATCGCTGGCCTGGGTTCCCACGACGACCAAGATGACCGCCCAGACGACCCCACAGCCGATCGTGTAGGCCTTGTACGTGTTCAGCGTGTTCCTCATGGCCCGCAAGGCTACTGCCGGGTCGGGCGTCAATCGAGCAATCCCGCGACCCAAACCGATGCGCCACCGGCGCGGGCCGGTGGGTCGGGTTGACCTGCGCGTGCGCCACGACTTCGCCGACCCCAGTATCGTCGCGCCCGTGGCCAAGAAGGTCTTCATCACCGGCGCGAGCTCCGGGATCGGACGGGCCCTGGCGAAGGAGCTTGCCGGCCGCGGATACGACCTGTTCCTCACCGCCAGGAGGCTCGACGCGCTCGAAGACGCGCGCGCGGAGATCGCTGCCGCGTCGCCGGGGCCCCGCGTCGAGCTCCGGCAGCTGGACGTCACCGACGACGCCGACGTGGCTGGCGCGATCGAGGAGGCCGCACAGACGCTGGGGCGTTGCGACATCGTCGTGGCGAACGCGGGCGTGGGCAACTCCGGGCGTGTCGGCGAGGGGAACATGGCGCGAGCCCGCCTGATCGTGGAGACCGACCTGATCGGAGCGATCGCGACGGTGAACGCGGCGGTGACGCTGTTCCGAAGGCAGGGTGGAGCGGGTCAGATCGTCGGTGTCAGCTCGGTGGCCGGCGTGCGCGGACTGCCCGGATCGTCCTCGTACAGCGCCTCGAAGGCCGGCCTCACGACATATCTCGAGTCGGTTCGCGCGGAGACCCTCGACGAGCCGATCACGGTGACGACGCTCGCGCCCGGCTACATCGACACGGCGATCAACCGGGAAATGGCCAACCGTCCGTTTCTGATCGACGCCGAGAAGGGCGCGAGGATCATGGCCGACCTGATCGAGCGCGGCGTCGCCTACTCGACCGTCCCACGCATGCCGTGGACCGTCATCTCGCCGCTGCTGCGGCTGTTGCCGACTTCCTGGCTGGCCCGCAACGCCCCGCAGCGAGACGTCGCGGAGCCGGGCTGAGCCGCGGCGCTGACGGGCCGCCCGCCAAGCAAACCGGGAAAGGGGACCACGATGGATTGGAAGCTCGAGTTGATTCAGGTACCGGTCGCAGACGTCGACCGAGCGAAGGCTTTCTACACCGAGAAGGCCGGATTCAACGCCGACCACGATTATCAGGTCAGCGACGAGGTCCGCTTCGTACAGCTCACGCCGCCAGGCTCGGGCTGCTCGATCGCGCTGACGACCGGCGTTCACGAGATGCGACCCGGCTCGCTCAGTGGCCTGCAGATGGTGGTCGCCGATGCCGAGGCGGCTCGCGAGGAGCTCTCCCGACGGGGGTTGGAGGTGGGCGACATCCAGGAGTTCCCCTGGGGCAGGTTCGTCTTCTTCGCCGATCCGGACGGCAACGGGTGGGCGCTTCAGGAGGTCCCGCAGCGGACGTAGCGAGGTGCCAAGCTTTGGCCGCGCGGCCAATCAAGCACTAAGATCGTCGCGCCGATATACGTGAGCAGAGGGGACCTGCCGGGCATGGACGCTTCACAAGAGGAGTTTGACTTCGACTGGCTGGTGATCGGCTCGGGCTTCGGGGGCAGCGTCTCGGCGCTGCGGCTCGCCGAGAAGGGCTATTCGGTGGGAGTGCTCGAGTGTGGCCGGCGCTTCGCCGACAACGAGTTCCCGAGCTCGACCGCGGATCTGAGGCGCTATTTCTGGAATCCGCGGCTGGGCATGAAGGGCATCTTCCGGCTGACCACCTTCAAAGACGTGGCCGTGGTATCGGGGTGCGGCGTGGGGGGCGGCAGCCTCGGCTTCGCGAACACGCTTTACGTGCCTCCACGGGCCTTCTTCGAGGACCGCCAGTGGGCTGGCCTGCAGGACTGGGAGGAGGCTCTGGCGCCCCATTACGCGGAGGCGCAAAGGATGCTCGGGGTGGTACAGAACCCCTTCGACGACCCCGCCGACCAGTTGCTGCGCGAGCTCGGCGAGGAGCTCGGCGTCGGCGACACATACAAAAAGACGCCCGTCGGCGTGTTCTTCGGGGAGCCCGGGCAGACCGTTGCAGACCCGTACTTCGGCGGCGAGGGACCCGACCGAACCGGCTGCCTGCTGTGCGGGCGCTGCATGGTCGGGTGCGTCCACGGAGCCAAGAACACGCTCGTCAAGAACTACCTGTACCTCGCCGAGAAGCTCGGCGCACGGGTGATGCCCGAACGGACGGTCCTCGAGATCCGCCCGCTGGGATCGCCCGACGGCGCCGAGGGGTACGAGGTCGTGAGCCAGCGATCGGGATCGTGGTTGCGCAGGGATCGCCGCTTGCACCATGCGCGGGGCGTCGTCGTCGCGGCCGGCCCGCTGGGCACGAACACGCTGCTGCAGCGCTGTCGTCTCGGCGGCTCGCTCCCGCGTATCTCGCCCAGGCTCGGCGAGCTCGTGCGGACGAACTCCGAGTCGATCCTCACCGTCACCGTGCCCGAGGACTATCCGGACGATTTGATCAAGCGCGTGGCGATCAGCTCGTCGATTCACCCCGACCCGAACACACACATCGAGACAGTCACCTACGGCAACGACGGCGATTCGATCCATCGCCTCTACACGCTGCTGGTCGGTGACGGCACTCGCCTGACGCGGCCGCTGAAGCTCCTCGGGCAGATCCTGCGCCACCCCAAACGGCTGCTGCAGGTGCTCTTCCCCAAGCACTGGTCGCGTCGCACGATCATCATCCTCGTGATGCAGACGCTCGACAACGCGATCGCGCTGCGTCCCCGCAAAGGTCCCTTCGGATCCCTCTGGCTGCGCACCGAACAGAATCCAGAGCGTCCCAACCCGACGTTCATCCCCGCCGCCAACAAAGCGGCGGAATGGTTCGCACAGCGCACGGGCGGGATCGCGCAAAGCGCCCTGACCGAGGCGCTCTTCAACATCCCTACCACGGCGCACATCCTCGGCGGGGCGGTGATCGCGGCCGACCGGGAGGAGGGCGTCGTCGACGCTCGCCAGCGCGTGTTCGGCTACGAGAACCTGCTCGTCTGCGACGGATCGGCGATCCCCGCGAACGTGGGCGTGAACCCGTCGCTCACGATCACTGCGCTCGCCGAGCATGCCATGAGCCACATACAGGACGCGGACGGGACGAGCCTAGGCATCGCCCGCACCGCCGTGGGTTAGCGCGGCAAGGTCTTCGAGGTCGACCGGACGGGCGCTCGCGCGCTTCATGCTGATCAGGTCGTCACGGCCGGCGACCGACAGCTGCAGATCTCCGAGCTCTATCTTCAGTGCACGGTCACGGAGCTCGTCAAACGGGGGTGCTCCTGGGGCATCGTGTACGACGTCGATCCCGCCATGGCGAGTCGCGAACTGCCACAGTGTCGCGTGTGGCAACATCGCGGCGTCTATTTCGAGGCTGGCACTTCCGGGATTGAGAATCCTCGCATCCAGCTCGATCAGCGCATCCGCGAGTCTTTGCAGGTTGGCGGGGTCGGGGCGGGGAAGCACGTCTATATCGACCGTCGTGCGCACGTGTCCGTGCGTCTGAACGGCGAGGCCACCGATGATCACGTAGTCGACGGCGTGCTCGGCGAGCACTCTGAGGATGCGCTCTGCGTCGAGCGGCGACTCACGATGCACGGCCGGACTCCGCGCCCGCTTGCCGCAGGCGTCCTGCCATGCGGTTCGCCGAGATCGCGAGCTCCAAGCGCTCCGCTGGGGAGCGTTCGCGTGCCGCGGCGAGATGGACCGGATCCCACCTTCCGCGCAGCCGGTGTGCGCGTAGTTCGGGGTCGTACCCCATCGCCAGCAGAAGCGCGCGGAGCGTCTCCCAGTTAGGCGCCGTGATGCCACGCTCGATGCGGCTGATCGCGGCCTGCGTCAAGCCGGATCGCCGTGCGAGCGTGCGCTGACTGAGGCCGAGCCCTTGGCGGTGCTCACGGATCAAGGAGCCTGGTGGTTTGATATATCAAAGTATATCACCGGCACGCGCACGAAAACCGCGCCGGGGGCACGCGTGGAGGCTCGAGCGGTCGAGCCGCGGTCAGGCCCCGCCGGCCATCGCCGGCAGGATGACGAGCGTGTCGCTCTCGCCCACGGACGTCTCGAGGCCGTCGAGCACGCGCACGTCCTCGTCGTTGAGGTAGACGTTCACGTAGCGGTTCAGCTGGCCCTCGGCGGAGAAGAGCTGGCTCTCGGTCGCCGGGTGGCTGGCTGCCAGCGCTCGCAGCACCTCGCCGACGTTCTCGCCCGAGGCTCCGACTTCCTTCTCCCCGCCCACGGACGCGCGCAGGACAGGGGGTATCTTGATCGTCGCCATGTTCTGGATCCCACCCGCCCGGCAGACTACCCGGCGGCGGCGCAGAATGCCTCGTAATCCGGGAAGACGCCGAGCTCCTCGTCGGTGATCTCCTCGGGATCACGCGAGCAGATCGGGCACTCGGGGTCGCGATGGACCTTGACCTCGGTGAGCGTCGCGCCAAGCGCGTCGTAGAGCAGCAGCCTCCCGATCGCGGGGTCGCCGATGCCGACGATCAGCTTGACGACCTCGGTCGCCTGCAACAGGCCCATCGTGCCGGGCAGCACGCCCAGCACGCCGTTGGCGCCGCAGGAGGGCGCGAGCTCTGCTGGGGGCGGCTCGCGAAACAGGCAGCGGTAGCAGGGGCCATCGTATGGTTTGAACA
>DASZIU010000087.1:0-8645 GCA_035948815.1 Solirubrobacteraceae bacterium
TTCGCGGTCGCGGCCCTGCTTGGCGGACCCTCCGGCGGAGTCTCCCTCGACCACGAACAGCTCGGCGAGCCTCGGGTCCTTGACCGCGCAGTCGGCGAGCTTGCCGGGCAGCATCGAGTTCTCGAGCGCCGACTTGCGGCGAGTCAGGTCGCGTGCCTTGCGAGCGGCCTCGCGGGCGCGCTGGGCCTGCACCGACTTCATGATCACCGCGCGCGCCTCGCTCGGGTTCTCCTCGAGGAACTCGCCGAGCCCCGTGTTGACGATCGACTCGACGAAGCCGGCCATGCCGGGGTTGCCGAGCTTGGTCTTCGTCTGACCCTCGAACTGCGGGTCCCGCAGCTTGACCGAGATCACGGCGGTCAGTCCCTCGCGCACGTCCTCGCCGGTGAGGTTGTCCTCTTTCTCCTTCAGCAGCCCGTGGTCGCGGGCGTACTTGTTGAGCGTGCGCGTGATGGCCGAGCGGAAGCCGGACATGTGCGAGCCGCCCTCACGCGTGTTGATGTTGTTGGCGAACGAGTGGATCGACTCCTGGTAGGAGGAGTTCCACTGCATCGCGATCTCCGCGGCGCCCTCCTCGGACTCGCCCGAGAAGAAGATCACCTTGCGGTGGACGGTGTCCTTGTTTTCGTTCAGGTAGGAGACGAAGTCCTCGATGCCGCCCTCGTACTGGAACTCGGCGGAATGCCCTTCGCCACGCTCGTCGGTGATCGAGATCTTCAGGCCCCGCGTCAGGAACGCGGTCTCGCGCAGGCGTTCCTCGAGCGTGTAGAAGTCGAAGTCGAGCGTCTCGAAGACGTCGGCGTCCGCGAGGAACGTGACCTTCGTGCCGGTGGGCGCGCCCTTGGGCAGCGACTCCCCCTTGATCAGCTCCGACTGGGGCGCGCCGCGGGAGTACCCCTGGCGGAAGACGTGCCCGTCGCGTCGGATCTCCACGTCCAACTGCTCGGACAGGGCATTGACGACCGACACGCCGACGCCGTGGAGGCCGCCGGACACCTTGTAGCCGCCGCCATCGCCGAACTTGCCTCCGGAGTGCAGCACCGTGAGCACGACTTCGACGGCGGGTTTCCCCTCCTTCTCCATCGTCGCCACGGGGATGCCGCGGCCGTCGTCGATCTCCGTAACCGAGTTGTCGGGGTGGATCGTGACCGAGACTTCGCTGCAGAAGCCGGCGAGGGCCTCGTCGACCGAGTTGTCCACGAGCTCGTAGACGAGGTGGTGCAGGCCCATGACGCCGGTCGAGCCGATGTACATCCCGGGACGCTTGCGGACGGCCTCCAGGCCCTCCAGCACGGTGATGTCTTGAGCGTCGTAGCTCGAGGCGCCGTCCCTCATCGAGGGGTCGTTGACGCCGCCTTTCTTGGCGCCCTGCTTCGAGCTGTTGCTACCTGTTGCCAATGGCCCTCCGATGACATGAGAACGCCCCGGATTCCGGGGCGCTAGACCACGGGCGGGACGATCTGATTATGGGTATAAGGATAGCATGGCGGCCGGTCGTTTCAGGCCCCTCGGGAGGCCTAAACGCCTGCAAATTGGCGGAAAATGGGGCGATAGCGCCCTGACCGGGACGCCAACCGTCAGTAGCCCGGAATCCGCGACAGCTCCGGTAGCGTCGCGGCGAGCTTTTTTGACACGCGCGGCTTCGCTTTGAGACGCTTTGCCGCCTCCCGAACCGCGTTCGCCGAAGACCCCAGCGTGATCTGACCGTAGTCGCCCTGAAGTGCCGTCTTGGCGACTTTCCGCTTGATCGGCGCGCGTAGCTCCTCCGGAAGCTCCGCTTGGAACTTGGGATCAATCAGCGCGTCAAGCATGGCCTTACTGACGATCGCGGTCATCTCGGTCAGGAAGACTACCGCGCCCGTTCGGACCCTTGAGTTCTCAGCGCACAGGTCGCCGAAAACGGGGCGATCGGCGCGGAGGGCCAGTCCTAGTGTTCGGGATGCCCGGTTTGGGCGTCGCGGACCTCTTGCTCGCTCGCCCCGGCGTTCAGCGCGTACTCGCGTAGCGCATCGCCAAACACCGCCAGCTCCTCCTCGGGAGCGTCGCGCAGCCGCCTCAGCGCCACTTCCTTGGCCCGGGGGTCGGTCGGCTTCGGATCGACCTTCAGAAACGCGCGTACCGCCAGCTCGGTGTCGGCATTCTTGACGAACGGCTCCTCACGGCGCTGCTCTTCCATTGCACTCAGCGTAGCGCTGGGGGGCAGAGGATCCGAGAAATCGGGGCGTCCGAGCAACCCCCGCGCGAGTCCCCGACTGGCGATGCGTCACCGATGTCGCGGCGTCGAAATGCCGAGCGGCCGGGACCGGATGCCCGGCCCGCGGCCGCTCGCTACCCGGATGACCTGTGGCCGTCCGTGGTAGCTATCGGCCTGCCGTGGGCGCCGCTTGAGGTCCGGCGGATGGGTGCTCGCCGGCGGATCCTCAACCGGTGCGGCAGCGCAGCTCGTGGATCTCTTCGTGCCCGAGGGCCGCGTTGATCGCGACGATCAGCTGGTCCGCGGCGAGGTGCAGCTCCTGCGCCCATACCGAAGCCTCGCACGTGACGGTCAGCACGCCGGCTCGCTCGGCGGTGGGACGTGCGGCGAGCGCGATCGCGCGGCCGGCGGCCTGCTCCCATATCTCCTGCACGCGCGCGAGCGTCGTGGCGGGCTGGAGCTGCCCGGCCAGCGCGTCGATGGCGATCGAGAGCGATCTCGGGGCGGCGCGTGTCATGCCGCCAGCGCCTCTTGCAGGATCGCGCCGGGGGACACGCGCAGCCGCGTGACCGACGAATCGGCGGCGCCGGGCACGTGCCCGAGGTCGGTCGTGGCGATCACGCTCTGGCCGTCGGTGGACAGCTCTCTAGCCAGCAGCTCCCGGCGCTCGGAGTCAAGCTCGCTCATCACGTCGTCCAGCAGCATCACGGGCGTGAGCTGACGCTCGCCCGCGAGGACGGCACGCTCGGCGAGAAGCAGGGCGAGCAGGGCGAGGCGCTGCTCGCCCTGGGAGCCGTAGACACGTAGTTCGCGGCCGTCTCGGAGGATGGCGAGCTCGTCGCGGTGCGGCCCGTGGCCGGAGAAGCCGCGATCGAGATCCGACGGCAGCCGCTCCTGCAGCTCGGCGACGAACTCGTCCTCGTCGGCGGCATGCGAGCGGGGGCGATAGGCGAGCATCACCTCGCCGCTGCAACCGAGCAGCCGGGCCCGCTCGGAAAACGGCGCCGCCAGGAGAGAGGTGGCGTCGGCCCGGAGTCGGCGCAGCGCGAGAGCCTTCGAAGCGAGCTCCCGATCCCACGTCGCCAGCGTCCCGCGCGAAGCGCTCCCCGAGCGGATCCGCGCGAGCAGGGCATTGCGCTGGGCGAGCACCTGTCCGTACTCCCTCCGAGTGGCGGCGCGCGCCGGCCAGATCGCGGCGACGACCTGGTCGAGGTGCGCCCGGCGCAGCGCCGGAGCGCCTTTGAGCAGCTCGAGTCGATCCGGCATGAAGACGCTCAGCAACGGCCGGTGCGCTACGTCGAGCAGCCGCTCGACCGGCGCCCCGTCGGCAGTCATGCGCTTGCTCGACCGCTCCGCCGCGGGCCCGGCGCCGAACCCGACGGTCAACTCGTGCTCCTGCCGGCCGTCGGCGAGCTTGACGACGACGCGCGCCGCCTCGGCTCCGAAGCGCACGAGCTCGCGCTCGTTGCGCGTGCGCGGTGAGCGCGCGGTGCAGCCGTAGTAGATCGCCTCGAGAAGGTTCGACTTGCCGGCCCCGTTCGGCCCGTGCACCACCGTGAGGCCGTGTCCGAGCCGTGCCTCAGCTCTCGAGAAGGTGCGAAAGTCGCGTAGCTGCACGCTTGAGATCTGCACCGCGCACCGCTCTAGACGTTGAGCCGGATCGGCATGATCAGGTACACGAAATCGCCCGTGTCGGGGGATTCGATCAGGCCCGGCCGCAGCGGGCTGATCAGCTTCAGCACGAGCTCGTCGGACTCGACGCTCTCCAGACCGTCGCGCAGGAACTCGGGGTTGAAGCCGATCTCGAAGTCCTCGCCGTGAAACGGTACGGGGATCGACTCGCTGGCCTCGCCCACGTCCGGCGTCTGTGCCGAGATCGTCAGCGTCCCCTCGCTGAACCCGAGTCGCAGGGGAGCGTTCTTCTGCGCGAGCAGGCTGATGCGACGCACCACGTCGGTGAGCTCGGCGCTCGCCAGGCGCAGCTCGTGGTCGACGGACTCCGGGAGCAGCTGCCGGTAGTTCGGGAACTGGCCGTCGATCAGGCGCGAGGAGAGCACCACGTCGCCCAGCTCGAAGATGACCTGGTTCTGGCCGACGCTCACCGCGACGGACTCGCCCGCATCCTGTTGGGCGATCCGCACGAGCTCCTGCAGCGCACGGGCCGGAACGTTCGCCTCGAGGCTCCCCTCGAGCGGGGACTCCAGAGTGGTCTCCTTGACGCTCAGCCGGTAGGAGTCGGTCGCCACCATCCGAAGCTCGGTCCCCGATGCCGACATCAGGATGCCGGTCAGAACCGGACGCGTCTCGTCGCGCGATGCCGAGCGGGCGACGCGCGAGACCGTCTGTGCGAAGGCCTCGGCCGGCAGCTCGACCCTGTTCTCGGTGGAGGGCTCCGGAAGCGCCGGGAAGTCCTCTGCGCGAAGGGTGCGGAGGTGGAACGTCGTCGGTCCGCAGATGAGCTCGACGTCCTGCTCGGCGCTCCTCAGCTCCATCGTCAACTGCTCGGCTGGCAGTGAGCGGGCGACGTCGAGGAGCAGGCGGGCGGGGAGAACGGCAGAGCCGGGGCGAGACACCTCCGCCTTCAGCGGAACGCGCAGCCCGATCTCCATGTCAGTTGCCAGGAGCTCGGGGGTGGAGTCGGAGGTCGCGGAGATCATCACGCCGGACAGCGCCTGCACGGCGCTGCGCGTCGAGGCGACCCGCGTGACGGTCTGAAGCTGTGTCAAGAGCTCAGATGTGGACAGGGACAACTTCACGACGACATCCGATGAATGAGAGAGGGATGAGTAGTGGCTGTTGATATGTGCATTGGGATACGGGCTACCGAAGTTGCGAGGCGTGGCGGTGGACAGGGCTGTGGATTGCCGCTGGGAAGTCTCTCAGGCGATGCGGTCGAGGGAGCCTGGCCTGGGCATCGTCAGCTGGAGCGAAGCCGCTTGAAGAGGTTCTCCACAGCTTCGCGTGCCGTGGCGTCGGCATCGATGCGCTGCGATGTACGGCGGCATGCGTGCATGACGGTCGTGTGATCGCGACCGCCGAACTGCCTGCCGATCGCCGGGAGTGACTCGCCGGTCAGCTCTCGCGCGAGGTACATCGCCACCTGGCGTGGCCACGCGATGCGCGACGTGCGCGCAGATGAGAGGAGCTCCTCGCGGGAGAGCCCGAAGTGCTCACATGCAGCGGCCTGGATCTCCGCGATCGAGCGAGGCCGACCGGCGTCGGCCCTGCCACTCTGCGGATACAGGCTGTCGAGGACCTCGCCGGCAAGCGCGGAGTCGAGCGGCCTGCCGGTGAGCGAGCTGAAGGCGACGACGCGGATCAGGGCCCCCTCGAGCGCGCGGACGTTCGAGTCGATCCGCTCGGCGATGACATCGAGGGCGCCATCCTCGGCCAGCGGGACGTCGTCGTGCTGGACGCGCTTTCGGAGGATCGCGAGGCGCGTCGTGTGATCAGGGGGGCGAATGTCGGCGACGAGGCCCGCCTCGAAGCGCTCGCGCAGGCGGTCCTCGAGGGCCTGCAGGTCCGATGGTGGCCGATCGGAGGTGACCACGATCTGCCGGCCACCGTCGTGGAGCGCGTTGAACGTGTGGAAGAACTCCTCCTCGGTCCGGGTCTTGCGCTCGAGGAACTGGACGTCGTCTATCAAGAGGACGTCTATGTGGCGGAAGCGGGCCTTGAAGAGCTCCGTGTGCTTGCCCGCGAGCGCCCCGAGGAACTCGTTCGTGAACGCCTCGCCAGTCGTGCATCGCACTGTAAGGCCGGGGCTGTGGGAGAGCAGGAGACTCGAGATCGCGCTCAGCAGGTGCGTCTTGCCGACTCCCGGTGGGCCGCAGATGAAGAGCGGGTTATAGGCCTGCGCCGGCATCTCGGCGACGGCGAGCGCGGCCGCGTGGGCAAGGCGATTGGAGTCCCCGATCACGAACTGGTCGAACGTGAGCTTGGGATTGGCGAGCGGGACGCTGACAGTCGACGGGTCGAGGTCACCGGAGCGAGCGACGGGCGAGGCCTCGCCCACCCGAGCCGCGGTGGCACGATGGCGCGAGCTCGCGCCCGGTGTGGAGCGCTTCGCCGCCGTGCCGGCGACGATCTGGACCGCCGCGTGGGGGCCGAGGATGAGCTCGATGCTCGCTTCGAGCAGGCGTCCGAAGCGGTCGTGGATCCAGTCACACGTCTGCGGGGGCGCCTCCACGACGAGGAGCTCGCCGCAGAGCTCGACGGGGCGCAGAGGGGCGAGCCAGATGCGGTAGGTGGACTCGTCGACGGTGAGCGCGAGCTCGCCTTGCACCCGCGTCCATATGTGATCGAGCTCCGCGCTCACGGCAGCGTTTGTCCGCCTTCTCCCGGAGAAAAGTGACGAGATACATTCGTGGAGGGTCCGCAGAGGACCCGGTTCGGCGACTATATCCGACGCCCCGAAGGCGCCCTTGTGGCTCGCCGCAAATGGCGGGAAATTTCAGCTGGGGCGGTTGAGAGGTGGGTGGACCTATACTCAGGCGAGCCCGTGGGCGGGCGTTGGCGCGCCCGCCGGAGGCGCTGGCCCGCGAAGGGAGAACACAAGAGATGAAGCGCACATATCAGCCAAAGAAGCGCAAGCGGGCCCGGGCTCACGGGTTCCGCAAACGAATGAGCTCGCGGGCTGGACGGCTGACCCTCAAGCGCCGGCGCGACAAGGGTCGCAAGCGCCTGTCCGCCTGAGGGTGACGGGCGCGGTGACACGGCGGTCCTCCAGTCGCGGCCGCCTGTCGCGCAGCGCGGAGTTCGAGCGGGTCTACCGACAGGGACGCTCGACAGGGAACCGGCATCTCGTCCTGTACGCCTTCTCGAACCCGTCGGCGGAGGGCCCGAGGCTCGGCCTCTCGGTGTCGCGGAAGGTCGGCGGCGCCGTCGAGCGCAACCGGGTCAAGCGTCTGCTGCGCGAGGCGTTCGCGAAGCTCGAGCCGCAACTCGACCCCGGCCAGGACGTCGTCGTCGTCGCGCGCCCGATGGCGCTCGAGCTCGCCGAGCGGGAGGGCCTCGTGGGCTTCGAGGCCTCGCTCGCGGAGCTCGTCGAGAAGGCAGGTATCCGCGCCGCGGCAGGCACCGGCCAAGTGGAGCCCGGCCGATGAGCTCGCGCCCGGCGGACGCGCCCGTCTCGACCCCCTCCTGGCCCGCGCGCCTGGCGCGCACGCTCGTCTCAGCGCCGATCATCGCCTACCAGCGCGTGATATCCCCGGCGATCCCGAGACGTTGCAAGTACGAGCCGTCGTGCTCCCGCTACGCGGTCGACGCGATCGGGCGTTACGGCATACTTAGGGGCCTGGTGTTGGCGGGCTGGCGCCTGCTGAGATGCAATCCGTGGAGTTACGGCGGATACGATCCGGTCGAGGATCAGAGGCTCTTCAGAGTCCCCTCCGAGACCGACAGCTGAGCGGCGCGCAGCAGCGGATGCCACGGTGACCCGCCGCAGCGCGACAGGCCAGCAGCCACCCAAGACCACCGCCGAGCACAGCTAGAGATGCCAATCCTCGCCAGCAACGTCATCGAAGACGCGTTCTCGCCTCTGATCAGCGCGTTCGAGTCGATCATGGTCTTCATCCACAACCACCTTGTGGGCGGAAGCTGGGGGCTCGCGATCGTTGGCCTGACCGTGCTGATCAGGGCGGTCCTCGTGCCGCTCACGTTCAGGCAGCTGAAGTCCATGCAGGAGATGCAGCGCCTCGCGCCCCAGATCCAGGCGCTGAAAGAGAAGTACAAGGACGACAAACAGCGCCAGCAGCAGGAGATCATGAAATTCTACCAGGAGCACAAAATCAATCCTTTGGCATCCTGCCTGCCCCTGGTCCTTCAGATCCCCGTCTTCATCTCGCTGTTCTACATGCTGAGGACCGACCTGAAGCTCGACATCTGCGGGCCCCAGCTGCGGCGCTACTTCGAACTGAAACTGCACCGCCCGATCCTCCACAACAGCCAGATCCCGTCCGGCGAACTGTCGAAAGTCACGTGCTCGCAGGTTCCGGGGGCCCACCACTCGGCGAAGTTCCTGTTCCTGCCCGACATCACCGACAAGGCGACCGGTGTGGCCCTGATCGTGCTGATTGTCCTCTACCTCGGGTCGCAGATCTTCTCGACCCTCGTCGCGACCGCGACGGCCGACCCGATGCAGCGGCGGCTGATGCTGCTGCTGCCGCTCGTGTTCATCGTGATCCTCTACCGGTACCCCGCCGGCCTCCTCGTCTACTGGATCACGACGAACGTCTGGACGATCGCCCAGCAGTACCTGATTCGCTCGCGCATGCCGCCGCCGGCCCCTCCGCCCGTCCCGGCGAAGGCCCCGGCGAACGGCAAACCGGAGCGAACGTTGAAGCCGGCTCTCGCCGGCGCCGGTACGACGGATACGGGCCCGAACGGGAGGTCAGGCGCCCCGCCGCCCAGGCCGCCGCGCAAACGGAAAAAGCGATCGGGGCGGCGGCGA
>DASZIU010000088.1:0-5089 GCA_035948815.1 Solirubrobacteraceae bacterium
GCGCGATCATCGCCTCCGGGCTGCATGGCCTCGACGCCGGCCTCGAGCTCGAGCCGGCGCTCGAGGGCAACGCCTACTCGGACTCCGACCATCCTCGGGTGCCGAACACGCTCTCGGAGGCACGCGAGCTGTTCGCCTCGAGCGCGGTCGCACGGGAGGCGTTCGGCGAGGACGTCGTCGAGCACTACCTCAACGCGGCCGACGTCGAGCTGCAGGCGTTCGGTGCGGCGGTGACCGACTGGGAGCACAGGCGGGGGTTCGAGCGGCTGTGAGATCACCGGAGTCCGGGGGCGCGCTGGGAGATGCCGGGGGACAGGCCGCCGTCGCGCCGGGTGTCCTCGCCGCGCCCGACGCGGTGTTCGCGCCCGTGCGCTCCCAGACGGCCTTCGAGGAGACGGTCGACCGGCTCGCAACGGCGATCAAGCTGGGGCTGATCGCGCCGGGCGCACAGCTTCCCGCCGAGCGCGAGCTCTGCGCGCGGCTGGGAATCGCGCGCTCGACGCTGCGCCAGGCGCTCACAGCGCTGACCCAGAGCGGCCACGTCTTCGCGACGCGCGGGCGCGGCGGCGGCACGTTCGTCTCCGACCCCCAGCCACCGGCCGATCCGCCGTCCCAGGAGGTCCTGGCCCAGTGGCGGGAGACCTGCGACCAGCGTCTGGCGATCGAGCTGGGCGTCGCCGTGCTCGCCGCCGAGCGCGCCGAGCGGGGCGATCTGGATTCACTCGATGAGGTCGCCAGGGCGCTCGAGGGTGCGACGGAGGACTTCGGCGCCTACCGCCAGGCCGACATCCGCCTGCACGTCGGGCTCGCGGAGGCGACCGGGTCGGACCGCCTCGTCCGGGAGATGACCGAGGCCCAGGGCGCGATGAGCGACCTGATCGGCTACATCGCCCACCCGCCAGCCGTCCTTGCCTCCTCGAACGTCCAGCACCGCCAGCTGCTGGCCGCCGTACGCGAGCGGGACGGGATGCGCGCGATGCGCGTGATGAGCGAGCACGTGCAGGCCACCGAGCACATCCTCGCTGGGCTGCTGCCGCGCGGCTGAGCGCCGAGGGCTCGCCGCCGTAGAGCGTCTTTGGCCACGTGTCGGCCCGTGGTTGCGGGGTTTTGGCCGTTCAGCCCTTGACTTCCGTCCGGGTTAGAGCGTATCGTCACGAGCGAAGGGCGGAAAACAAACCTTTTCCTCAGAGGGGGCTAAGCGTGAGCACCACATCCGGGACCATGAGCGCCGACGAGCAACGCCTCGCCGAGCTCGGCTACAAACAGGAGCTCAAGCGGGGATGGAGCGGGTTTTCCAACTTCGCGATCTCGTTCTCGATCATCTCCGTGCTCGCCGGCTGCTTCACGACCTACGGTCAGGCCTTCAAGAACGGCGGCCCGATCGCGATCTCGATCGCCTGGCCGCTGATCAGCCTCCTGATCCTGGCGGTCGCCGTCTCGATGTCGGAGCTCGCATCGGCCATGCCGACCGCCGGGGGGATCTACTACTGGGCCTCCAAGCTCGGCGGCGCGGGCTGGGGTTGGTTCACCGGATGGTTCAACCTGATCGGCCTGGTGGCCGTGGTCGCGTCGGTGGACTACGTCTGCGCGATCTTCCTGACGAACCTGCTCGGCCTCTACAACCTCCACTTCATCTTCAACTTCCCAAAGGCGGCGGGCCTCACGGGGTCGGCGACCGTTCACTACAGCGCCCACGTCTACTTCGCCCTGTTCGCCGCGATCCTCCTCCTGCACGGGCTGATCAACGTCTTCTCCAGCCACCTCGTGTCGATCTTCAACGCGGTCTCGGTGTGGTGGCACGTGATCGGCGTTGCCGTGATCGTGGTCATCCTGATCGCGGTGCCCAGCCACCACGCGAGCCTCTCCTACGTGTTCGGCCACCGCATCAACGCATCGGGCTTCAGCGAACATATGTACTGGTACTACGTGCTGCCGCTCGGGTTCCTGCTGACGATGTACACGATCACCGGCTATGACGCCTCCGCGCACGTCTCCGAGGAGACGCACGCGGCCGCCGAGCAGGCGCCCAAAGGGATCTGGCGCTCGGTGTTCTACTCGGCGGTGATCGGCTGGATCGTGCTGCTGGCGATCACCTTCGCGGCGCAGAAGAGCCACGAAACGGAAATCATCAAAGCCGGGTACCCGGCGCTGACGATCTTCACCACCGCCCTCAGCTCGGCCGGGGCCAAGGCCGTGATCCTGATATCCACGATGGGTCAGCTGTTCTGCGGGATGGCGTGCGTGACGAGCGCCTCGCGGATGACGTTCGCCTTCTCGCGGGATGGGGCCGTGCCCGGCCACAACCTGTGGCGGCGCCTGGGCAAAAACCGCACCCCGACGTGGGCGGTGCTGTTCGTGTGCCTGTTCGCCCTGATCGTGACGGTCCCCGCCTACTTCCCGAACCACCTGGGAACACCGATCGCGTTCCTCGCGGTCACCTCGATCTCGGTAATCGGGCTCTACATCGCCTACACGATCCCCGTGTTCCTGCGCTGGCGGATGCGCGAGAAATTCCAGGTCGGGCCGTGGACGCTCGGAGCCCGCTACAAATGGCTGAACCCGATCGCCTTCACGTGGGTCGGCATCTGCGTGATCATCTTCTCCCTGCCGCTCGAACCGGCGGGCGTGTTCTTCAAGAGCGGCTTCAGCTGGAACTCGGTGAACTACGCGCCGCTGGTGACGATCGGGGTGATGGCCGCGGTCACGATCTGGTTCGTGGTTTCGGCCAAACGCAGATTCACCGGGCCGGTGCGCACGATCGACGAGATCGATCGCGAACAGGCGCTCCCCGAGGTCGCTCAGTACCCCTAGGGCGAGCGATGGCCAGGTCCGTGTTTGCACGCGGGAGCTTCCCGAGATCGGCGGCTGAGCGCTGAGCGAGACGCTGTCAGTGATCGAGCCCGCGACCGAGGCGGTGCTCGCCGAGGTTCCGCGCGCCGGTGTCGAGGAGACCGACGCGGCGGTCGCCCGCGCGAAGGCCGCGCTGCCCGCGTGGCGGTCGATCTCGCCGGGCGCCCGCGCGGAGACGCTGCGAGCGCTCGCCGAGACGCTCGACGAGCACCGCGAGGAGCTGGCCGTGCTCGAGGCCCGCAACGCGGGCAAGGCGATCGGCGACGCGAGGGGGGAGATGTCGATGGTCGTCGACACCTTCCGCTACTACGCGGGAGCTCCCGAGCGGCTGCTTGGCGAGACGATCCCGGTCGCCGGCGGCCAGGCGTTCACGGTGCGGGAGCCGCTCGGCGTCGTCGGGCTGATCACGCCGTGGAACTTTCCGCTGACGATCGCCTCATGGAAGCTCGCTCCGGCGCTGGCAGCCGGGAACACCGTGGTCCTCAAGCCGGCGGAGCTCACGCCGCTGACGGCGTTGCGCTTCGAGGAGCTGGCGGGAAAGGCGGGTCTGCCCGAGGGAGTGGTCAACGTCGTCGTCGGCCCGGGACGCACGTGCGGGCAGCGGCTCGTCGAGCACCCGGACGTCGCCAAGATCGCCTTCACCGGCTCGACCGAGGTCGGGCGCTCGATCGCCGCCGGCGCGGCCGCGGGCATCAAGCGGGTGACGCTCGAGCTCGGCGGGAAGTCGGCGAACATCGTCTTCGCCGACGCCGACCTCGAGGCCGCCGCGGCCGCGGCGCCGCTCGCCGTGTTCGGCAACGCCGGCCAGGACTGCTGTGCCCGCTCGCGCATCCTCGTCCAGGAGGACGTCTTCGATCGCTTCATGCAGCTGCTGGAGGGCGAGGTCAAGTCGCTGCGCGTCGGCGACCCGCTCGATGAAGCCACCCAGATGGGGCCCTTGATCTCCGCCGAGCAGCGGGAGACCGTCTCCTCGTTCCTGAACGGCGAGGCGCCGATCGCCTTCCGTGGAGAGGCGCCCGAGGGCCGGGGGTTCTGGTTTGCCCCGACCGTCATGGCTCCCGTTCGCCCGAGCGACCGCGTGGCTCGTGAGGAGGTGTTCGGGCCGATCGCGGCGGTGCTGGTGTTCACCGACGAGGCCGAGGCGGTGCGGTTGGCAAACGACACGATCTACGGCCTTTCGGGCTCGATCTGGACCCGTGACGGCGCTCGCGCGCTGCGCGTCGCGCGCGCTCTCGAGACGGGCGTCCTCTCGATCAACTCCAACACGTCCGTGCGCGTGACGACGCCGTTCGGCGGCTTCAAGCAGTCGGGCTACGGGCGCGAGCTCGGGCCGCATGCGCTCGATGCATACACCGAGCCGAAGATGATCTTCTACTCGACCGAGGCGTGATGGGGTCGCCGGGCAGGCTCGCGGGTCGCGTGTGCGTCGTCACCGGCGCGAGCGGCGGGATCGGGGCGTCGAGCGTCGAGCTGTTCCAGGCCGAGGGGGCGACCGTCGCGGGTGTCGACCTGCTCGAGGGCGCCCCGGGCGATCTCGCTCTGCGCGGCGATGTGACCGACGAGCAGCAGGTGCGCGAGGTCCTCGAGCGGGTGCGCCGCGAGCTCGGCCGGATCGACGTGCTGTTCAACAACGCGGGGATCTCGCCCGGCGACGACGGCTCGGTGCTCGAGACGAGCCTCGAGGCGTGGGAAAGGGTGCAGCAGGTCAACCTCCGCAGCGTCTTCCTCTGTTGCAAGCACGGCATTCCGCATCTGCTCGAGAACGAGGGCCCGCTGCGCGGATCGGTCATCAATACCGCCTCGTTCGTGGCGGTCATGGGTGCCGCGACGTCCCAGATCTCATACACCGCCTCCAAGGGCGGCGTCCTCGCGCTCTCCCGCGAGCTCGGCGTGCAGTTCGCCAAGCGTGGCGTGCGCGTGAACGCGCTCTGTCCCGGGCCTGTCGACACGCCGTTGCTGCGAGAGCTGTTCGCCAAGGACCCCGAGAAGGCCGCGCGCCGTCTCGTGCACGTGCCGATCGGGCGCTTCGCCGCGGCCGAGGAGATCGCAAGGGCGGCGCTGTTCCTGGCCAGCGACGACGCGAGCTACGTGACGGCCACCACGTTCCTCGTCGACGGAGGCCTGAGCGCGGCCTACACGACGCCGCTGGACCAGGCGGCGCCTTGAGCGACGCAGCGGCCGGGCGCCCGGCTGAACCGGGCGCCCTGGACCGCTGCTCCCACGCCGCGGCGGTTCTCCG
>DASZIU010000089.1:0-7782 GCA_035948815.1 Solirubrobacteraceae bacterium
GCGCACCATGCCCAAGTGCGACGTCGTCATCTGCCACGCCGGACACGGCACGCTCGTGCGCGCGCTCGCATCCGGCTGCGCGGTCGTGGCGTGCCCCGCGGTGGGCGACATGAACGAGAACGCGGCTCGAGTGGACTGGGCCGGGGCCGGCGTGCGCCTGCCGCGGCGCTTCATCTCACCGAGATCGCTGCGGGCGGCTGTCGACCGCGTCTTGGCCGAGCCCTCGATAGGAGCGCGCGCGCGTTCGCTCGAGGAGTGGGCGAGGCAGCACGACGCCGGCGCGAGCGCAGCGCTCCTGGTCGAGCGCCTCGCTGCCTGACTCAAAGCGCACCGTGCGGGCGTCCGGGCGCCGCGGCCGGGCATACTCCCGAGCGTGGACGATGCTGTGACGAGGTACTGCGCCGCCTCCGAGGCGAACGACGTAGACGCCATGGTCGCCACGATGGCACCCGACGTCGAGCTGAACTCGCCACTCGTGGGGCGGATGACCTTCAAGGGTCGAGACGACGTTGGCGAACTGCTCGGGAAGGTCTACGCCACCCTGACCGACCTCCGCTGGGGCCAGCCCTTGGGGCAGGGTTCCGAGCGTGTTGCGATCAGCGACGCCAAGGTGGCTGGCCTCAGGATCACGGACGCGATGGTCTTCGACCTATCCGAGGACGGCCACATTCGCCGCATCCGACCTCACCTGCGTCCGTGGCTGGCGACGACGGTCTTCGCGCTGATGCTGGGGCCTAAGGTCGCGCGCCGGTTCGGGATCGTGGTGCGCGCGCTCAGATCCCGCTGAGTCACATCATGAAGCTCCGGGGGTGGGACTCGAACCCACAACCTCGACGTTAACAGCGTCGCACTCTGCCAATTGAGTTACCCCGGACCGTCTGGGCTACGCCGGAGGGTATCGGGCCGTCGCCTGCGCTGGAACCGAGACGATGCCGTCCTCCACTTCGGCATGGCAATTAGAGCACAGCAGCACGCACTTCCGTGCCTCCGCCCGTAGCTTCTCGAGCGCAACCGCAACGCCCTTCGCATTGATCGCAAGCCGCTTGACAGACGGGTCGAGATGGTGGAAATGCAGCGCGCGCATGCTCCGGTCATACCCACAGATGCAGCAGCGGCCGCCTGCCTCGACTACCAGGATCGACTTCACCTTCCGCCGACGCCTACTCACGGCCTCTGTGCGGCATCGCTTGCAGCGATACGACCCGCGTGCGTCGAGCCGAAAATCGGTTTCGCCGTGTCGTGGGCAGCAGAGAGTGGCGTCCACGAGCCCTGCATCCTTGGCGACCACGGCTGTCTTGGACGGGCGCCTGCCCGGAGAACCTCGGGTTTTCAGCCCGTATCTCGTCAACCAGTGCCGCACCGTCGCCTTGCTTCGCGAAACCGCCGTTGCAATCTCGGCGATGGTCATGCCATGTTCGACGAGAACCTCGAGATCGGCACGCGCGAGGCCCCCTCTCGCCGCGTGCTTCTCGCGGCGAGCAGCCTCAAGCCCGTATTTTTTGACCCAATAAGCGATCGTTGCTTCGTGCCGTCCGAAGCGACGGCCGATTGCCCCCAGCGACTCGCCCTGCCGCAGAAGCTCCTCTAGCGAGTCTCGATCCATGCACCGTATTGTCCGCAGCGCTTGGGACGAAACGCTCCGAAACCGCCTGCAAAATGGCCGTTTTCGCGCCAACTTCACGCGAACGAGCGTCCCCAGGAGCCGGCCGGAACCCGTCCCTACTACGCCTCCCTCTCCCCCGTTTGCTCGAGCGCCTGGCCGTAGGCGCTGTCGAACTCGCGCTTGAGCGCGGTGCGCCGCTCGGCCAGCTCGTTGACGTCGCCGCTGCCCTGGGCCCGCGCCCGCTGGATCTGCCTGTCGGTGCGCATCACCTCGAGCTGCAGCCGCTGAACCTCGAGCATCGCGGGCCGCGACTCTTCGCGGCCAGCTTCGACGATCAGCTCGGCGAGCAGACGGCCGAGCTCCGGGTCCTCGTCGAGCCTCGGTCCATCAGCGGAGGACTCGGCGAGCGGCTCGCGCAGGCTTCCGTCTCTCAGCCACCTCGCCGCCCTACGCAAGAGCTCGCTCTCGAAGTGCTCGTCCACCTCCAGCGACGCGAGCGCCTGCGAACCCTCGTCCGGCAGGGCGATGCAGAGCGCGAGGAATGCGCGCTCGGCGTCCTCGCGCCGGGAGAGGTCGCCTATTCGCCGGCCGGCCCCGTTGCTTCCGTTGGCGTCCGGCCCCCGCTGCGTGCCGGCGGCGAGCAGCCGCTCCGCCAGGCTCTCGTTCAGCTCCAGTCCCCCCGAGACTATCCGCATCAGCTCCATGCGCATCGCGCTCGCCGGCAGCGTCGCGAACACGGGCCGCAGCTGCTCGATGATCCTGTCGCGCCCCTCGGGCGTAGAGCGATCTCCCTGCTCGAGCGTCGTTTCGACTCGGAAGCGAACGAACGGCACCGATTGCTCGATCGCGGCCTCCATCGCCTCCCGGCCGTCCCGCTGAAGCAGCTCCGCCGGATCGGCGCCCGTGGGCAGCGGCACGACACGCAGCTCGAGCTTGCGCCTTTCGGCGAGCGTCGAGGCCCGCAACATCGCCTCCTGCCCGGCGCTGTCCGCGTCAAGCGCGAGCAGCACCGTCTGCGCCATCCGCGCCAGCTCGCCTACCTGCTCGGCCGTCAGCGCCGTCCCCATCAGGCCGACCGCGTTTCGCATGCCTGCCTGGTGCAGTGCGATCGTGTCGGTGTAGCCCTCGCACAGGATCACCTCGCCGGCACGGGTCGCGTGCGCTCGGGCGAGATGCGCGCCATACAGGTGCCTGCCCTTGTGGTAGAGCTCGTTGTCGGAGGTGTTCAGGTACTTCGGGCGTTGTTCGTCGCTGCTCGCGCGGGCGCCGAATCCCAGCACTCGTCCGCGCACGTCGGCGAGCGGGAACATGATCCTCGAGCGGAAGCGGTCATACAGCTGACGGTTCTGCTGCGAGCGCTGGACGAGCCCCGCGTCATAGATCTCCCGGTTGGAGTAGCCACCGCGGCGCGAGGCGAGCATCACCCGGTCCCACGCGCTCGGTGCATAGCCGACACGGAACTCCTTCAGGATCTCCTCACCGAGGCCGCGCTCGCTCAGGTACTCGCGAGCACGGCGCGCCTCCCGCGAGTCCCACAGGTAGCGTTCGTAGTAGCTCGTCGTCCGCTCGAGCAGCCCGAGGAGCCGCCCCCGGCGCGCCCGGCGCTCCGCCTCCTGCGGATCCTCACGCTCGCGGGCGAGCTCGACGCCGTAGCGCTCGGCGAGCAGCTCGAGCGCACCTTTGAAGTCCACCCCCTCGGTGTCCTGCACGAACGTGAAGACGTCGCCCGAGGCCTGGCAGCCGAAGCAGTAGTAGACCTTCTGTACCGGGTCGATCCCGAACGACGGCGTCCGCTCGTCGTGGAAGGGGCACAGTCCCTCGTAGCGGGAGGGCCCTGCCCGGCGCAGGTCGGTCCGAGCCGAGACCACCTCGACGAAGTCGACCGCGTCTCGGACACGGTCCCTCGAATCACTCGTGTAGAGGGCCACAGGGGGACGCTAGCGCGCGAACGCCTGTGGCACTTGGAGCTCGGTGTAGCGCCTGATGCAGTACCGATCCGTCATCCCGGCCAGATAGTCGGTGACCCGCCGCGCCAGATCCCCCTCGCCCGCACGCCCACTCTCCTCCGTGCCGTCCCCCTGCGCGCCGATCGCCGGCGGCAGCTGCTCGGGGTGCTCGACGTAGTGGTCGAACAGCCTGCGCACGACGCTCGAGATCTTCTCGTGCTCGGCCCGCACGGCGGGGCCCAGGTAGACCCGCGCGAACATGAAGTCGCGCAGCTCGCCCATCGCCGGGCCAGCCTCCGGGCCCTGGACGATGTCGCCCTCGGCAGCCGAGTGCTCGACCATGTCGTGGACGAGCGAGTCGATCCGGCGCGAGCCGCTCGAGCCGAGCACCGCGATCGGCTCCCCGGGAAGCTCATCCTCGCTCAGAAGCCCCGCGCGGATCGCATCGTCGATGTCGTGGTTGATGTACGCCACGCGGTCGATCACCCGCACGATCCGGCCCTCGAGCGTCTGGGGGATCGGCGCGCGACTCGAGTGGCGCGCGATCCCGTCGCGTACCGGCTCGGTCAGGTTCAGCCCGCTCCCCTCCCGCTCCAGACGGTCGACGATCCGCAGCGACTGCTCGTAGTGGCGGAAGTCGAGCCCGAAGCGCTCTTTCAGGCAGCTGTCGAGCACCTCCTCGCCGATGTGCCCGAACGGCGGGTGCCCGAGGTCGTGGCCCAGGCCGATCGCCTCGACGAGATCCTCGTTCAGCCGCAGCGCGCGCGCCACCGTGCGCGAGATCGTCGTGACCTCGAGCGTGTGCGTGAGCCGCGTCCTGTAGTGGTCGCCCCGCGGCGCCACGAACACCTGCGTCTTGTGCGTGAGCCTGCGAAAGGCCTTGCAGTGCACGATCCGATCCCGGTCGCGCTGGAAGGGCGTCCGCAGCCCGCAATCCTCCTCTCCCCGCGCCCTCACCGCCGGGTAGGAGCGCGCCGCGAGCGGCGAGAGCAGCGCGTCCTCTTGCGCGCGGATCCGCTCGGCGAACGCGGCCGCCACCGAGTCGTGCTGTTGGGCGATGCTCACCCGATCGATTCTCGCACCAGCCGGGGCCGGCTCAGGTGCGGCGATGCCAGTCGCTGCGTCCGGTGTACTTTCGCACGAGGTGGCTCCACTTCGTCTGCGTCGCGGGGTCCTCGTCGTAGACCGGAGCGCCGCCGCCCGGCTCGGGCAGGCTCCGCGCCGCCTCGGCGTCGATCCGCAGGTCGACTCCGCGTTCGTGGAGCGCCGCGACGTCAGCCGCCTCGACGAAGCGCCGCGCTCCATCGGGGGCGGAGATCACCAGACCGTGGAAGATGTCCTCCTCGGGAGCCGCCACGACATGGTGCACCGTGCCCACCTGCTCGCCGTCCGAGCTCAGCACGGCGACGCCTTTTTCGAGCACGGGATAGGCGATCGGGAGTCCCTCGTCCATCTCAACCACGATACCGGGGGATTGGCAGACGCACGCGCCCACTGCCATGCAGCCACCGCCGCCGGCGAACGCTCACGCCGCGGTCGCCCGCGCTGCCGGCATCAGCCGTACGTGCGCATGGTGCTCGAGCGTCGCCGCGATCGCCCGCTCGACCTGGCCGAGGGCCGGCTCGGGTGCGTCGGGGGCTTCCGTGAGCGAGCGCCCGAGCGCCTCGGCCATGAAGCGGTGAGCCTCCTCTTCGAGGGGAAAGGAGCCAGCCTCGCATGCCCCGCAAACGACGCCCCCATCCGCCCCGGAGAACCCGACCAGATGCTCGCGCTCGCCACAGCTCGCGCATGCGCCGAGCTGCGGGGCGAGCCCCGCGGCCAGGAGCAGCTTCAGACGAAACGCGAGCGCCGCCCCCCGATCGCGCTGCGACCCCGACTGGTCACCGGCCTGCTCGTCGAGCAGGGAGAGCTTCCGGCAAAGCAGGTTGTAGACGCCAGGGTGCGGCTCGGAGGTCTCGAACAGCCGGCCGACCGCATCGCACGCGCGCGCGGCCGCATCGAGGGCCTGCGCATCACCGCGCAGGCGGGCGTAGCCGTCGACCGTCGTCGCGCCCGTGACCGTCAGCAGGTCCCCACGCCCTTCGTGCAGCTCGATCCGCAGGCGGAAGAACGGCTCCAGGCGCCCGCCGAAGCGGCTTCGCGTGCGCCGCACGCCCTTCGCGATCGCGCTGACGCGCCCACGGTGGGGCGTGTAGAGCTGGAGGATCCGATCGGCCTCTCCGTAGCGCATCGAGCGCAGCACGACCGCCTCGCTCTTGACAGCCCGGGTGGACATTCATCCGATGATGATCGACGTGCCAGACAGGGCCGCCGCAACATGGGGTAGCCGGGTCGCAAACCCCACCACTGGCTACACTTTATGAAGTAATGCGTGAGATCACCGTCTACTCCACGGACGCCTGCTCGTTCTGCTCCCGAGTGAAGGGACTGCTCGAGACCCACGGCGTGACGTTCCTCGAGATCAACCTGTCGAAGGATCCCGCCGGGCGCGCCGAACTTGCCGCGCGCACGGGCATGATGAGCTTCCCGCAGGTCCTCATCAACGGCAAGCTGCTCGGCGGCTTCGCCGAGCTCCACGCAGCGGCCGAGAGCGGCGCGCTCGAGGACCTGCTCGCCGCCTGACCACCTCCCGAGCCCGCACCCGCGGGCTCGCAGCCTGACCGCCTCCCGGCCCCGCACGCGCAGGCTCGCCGCCTGACCGCCTCCCGGTCCCGCACGCGCGGGCTCGCCAGCTCGGCTACCGCGCCCGCGTGCGCGCCCGCGGCCGCGGCTGACAGGTCTCGCAGACGTAGGTGCCGCGTCCGCCGACGACCAGCTTGACGATCTCCGATCCACACCGGGGACAGGGCTCTCCCGCCCGCCGGTGGACCAGGAACTGGTCCTGGAAGGAGCCGCTGACGCCGTCGATGTCGCGGAAGTCGTCGATCGTGGCGCCGCGGGCGTCGATGCCGGCTCTCAGCGCGTCGATCACGCCCTCGCGTACGTCCGCCCACTGCCGGCGTGTCAGGCGCCCGGCCGCTCGCAGCGGGTGGACGCGCGCGCGGAAGAGGGCCTCGTCGGCATAGATGTTCCCGACGCCGGCGATCCTTCGCTGGTCGAGCAGGAACGCCTTGATCGGAACGCGGCGTCCGCGCGCCAGCCCGTACAGGTGCTCGGCGGTGAAGCGCTCGTCCAGCGGCTCGAGGCCGAGCCGCAGCGCGAAGAAGGCCTCGAGCGCCTCGGAGCCGAGCAGCAGCTGCCCGGTCCCGAACCGTCGCGGGTCGACTATCGAGAGCCTCACCCCTCCTCTGGAGCCCGCTCCACGCTTCGGCCCCAGCTCGATGCGGACCCGGGTGTGCGGCGGATCGACGCCGCGGGGCGCACCCGGCGGCTCGAGCAGCACGGCGCCCGTCATCCGCAGATGCTGGGCGAGGTGCACGTCGCCGGAGAAGCTCCAGACGAGGTACTTCCCACGCCGCGTCAACGCCTCTATTCGCCGTCCCTCGAGGGCGTCCGCGAGCTCCTCCGGCGTGAGCGGGCGCGACCAGCGCCAGTCCAGGACCTCGAGTCGTCTCAGGGTCCGGCCCTCCACGGCGGGGGCGAGCTGGCCCCTGATCGTCTCCACCTCTGGAAGCTCCGGCATCACCGAAGCGTAGGCGCACATGCGTTTCCGATCCGGCAATCCCGGGTACATGCTCGCGCGGAGAAGGCAAGGGAGCGGGAGAGTGCCTGGAGCACCACGGGGTCGGGGACATGCTGGAGCGCGGCTGCGGGGCGGCATCACGCCGTCGAGCGTCGGCGGACGCCGTCGCGGGCTCGCGGCGGCGATCTGCACCGCGCTGGCGGTCGCTGCGGCATCATGGGCGCCTCCGGCGCTCGCCGACTTCCCCTACGTCGGGGACGGCACGCCTGGCGAACCGGCGAGCTGGGCGCTCGCTCCGGGACACGTGCCCTCGAACGTCGGCGGCCTCGGATGGAAGTTCGCGGCGACGCCGGCGAACCCGCCCCCCAAAGAATCCAACCCGACCGAATACCAGGCGATCACGCAGAACAACTCACAGCAGGACGAGCTGTGCGGGGTGACGGGCATGAGCCTCGTCGACGCCCACGCGACCTTCCCCGCCGCGACCGGCTCGTGCATCGCCGCCGGGACGCCGGTGAAGACCGCCTTCGAGGTCAGCCTCGGACGCCCGGACGTCTCGATCGGCGAGCTCGACTCGGGGATCGAGTGGAACGAAGCCGGCGACATGCTGC
>DASZIU010000090.1:0-4548 GCA_035948815.1 Solirubrobacteraceae bacterium
TGGCGACCGCGAGCTCGACCAGCTGCGAGCCGCACTGGTTGGAGTTGCCGCCGACGTCGACGCCCATGTCGAGTGACCACCAGCTCCTGGAGGCGACGCGGGCGAGGGGGTAGAGCGGGAACACCCAGCCATGGGAGCTCGGCGGGTAGGGCGAATGGACGGCCGCAGCAGGGGCAGCCGCTCCCGGCGCGTTCGGAGTCGCTCCGCCGGCCGAGCCGCTCGGCGGCGCGGCGGGCGGCGCCGGGGCCGGGACCGCCGTGCCGCCGGTTTCGCCCGCGAAGGCGACGCTCACCATCATCGATATGCCAAACAGGGACACGAGCACGAGTCCCAGCGCACAACCTCGTCGCCGAAGCAACCTGACCCTTTCGTTGGCCGACGGGGTTAGCTGACGGGCTAGCGACTTGCGCCTCCCGCGGATTACCGCGGAACTCGCCCCAACAACTCGGTTCCCCCGCTCCGGGACAGGGCCCCGGATTAGGCGGGCGGAAGACTAGCGCAAGCGATGGATGAACGTGCAGGTACCCGTGCGACCCTCACGCCGGGCCCTGGTAGAGCTGGCGCAGGAGCGAGTTCATCACGGGCGAGGTCTCGCCGAGCGCCGGACAGCACGTCGAGCTGCCGGGGGGCGTGAGGCCGATCTCGAGGTGCGGGCCGGACGACAGGCCGACGACGCCGCAGCCGACCTCCGCGATCGGCTGGCCGGCGACCACATGTTCGCCGAGGGCGACCAGCGCCGGCGCGGCGTGACCGTAGTAGACGTACCAGCCGGCGTACGGACCGGCGTCGATCCGCACGACCGGCGCCGACGGGCCGAAACCCGAGATCCCCTCGCGCACGACGGTGCCGGCCGTGATCGCCACCTCGATCGCCCCGCTGCCGCAGGCGGCGTGGGCGGTCGCGATGTCGACGCCCTGGTCTTCGCTCCACGTGTGCGGCGCGAGCGCGACCGACACCGGCTGGATCGGGAACGCCCACACGCCGCCTCCGCCGCCGCCGAGGTATGTGGCGCCCTGTTCGAAGGACTGCGCCGTGTTGCCCTGCGGCAGGATGATCCCGGCTTTGCGCGCCTGCTGGATTTCGGCGCGAATCTGCGCGTCCGAGGGGGCGCCCGGGGCGACGTAGCTTCCGCCCGAGCTGGCCGCCGCGGGCAGGGCGTCGGCCTTTCCGAGCTTGCCCGAGACCTCTTTGCTCGCGAGTTCGCTCGCCGGCTTGGTGGGAGGAAGCGGCAGCGCCCGCTTCGCCGCCGGGTGCCCGTGGCCGGCTTGGCCGCCCCCTCCCGGCGGCGTCTGCGAGCTCGAGAGGGTCCCCGGGTCGTGAGCCACCGTGCCGGTGCCCGTTCCGCCACTGGTGCCGGCGGTCGCCTTGGCGTGCGTCGAAGGACCCGACGATCCACAGCTCGCGAGCGACAGCGCGACCGCGCACGCGCAGGCGAGGCTGGTCAGGGCGCCGCGCGTGGACATCGCTGCGATGTTAGCCCCGGCCGAAGCGTGCGGAGCCGGTGTTTCCGGGCCTGCGCGCCGTCCGGCGGCCTCCGTTGCCGACCCTGCGCGCTCACTTCGTGCGAATCGACTCTTATACTTTGGGCCGCCGCGAACCGGTCCGGGGATAACGGACCCACTGTCAACTCCACGAGGAGGTTCCGATGAGCAAGCTGGTCGCGCGATTTGGCGTACCCGTGCTTGCCGTGCTCGCGATCGCGGGCTGCGGGAGCAGTTCCACATCATCCAGTACGTCAACGACGTCCAGCGTGCCCACGACGAGCGCCAACTCGGCGATCGCCGCAGAAGTCCCCGCTGCGATCAAAGCGAAAGGAACGCTGAACGTCGCGACCGAAGCCCAGTACGCCCCGAACGAGTTCCTCGCGCCGGACGGTCACACCGTGATCGGGATGGACGCGGACCTCATGAAGGCGCTCGCCGAAGTCATGGGGCTGAAGGTGGCGTTCACCAACGCGAACTTCGAAGCGATCATCCCGGGGCTCGCGGCGGGCAGGTACGACATCGGCATCTCCTCCTTCACGGACACCAAAGAACGTGAGAAGACGGTCGACTTCGTCACCTACTACTCCGCCGGCATCTCCTTCTATGCCAAGGGCTCATCCAACCCCGGCGTGACGAAGATCTCCGACCTGTGCGGCAAGAAGGTGGCCGTCGAGAAGGGCACGGTCGAGCTCGAAGAAGCGAACAAGCAGAGCGCGAAGTGCACGAAAGAAGGCAAGCCGGCGGTGAGCGTGCTCAGCTACACCGGCCAGAACCCCGTCACGCTCGCGATCGCCAGCGGCCGTGCGGAACTGGGGATGGTCGACTCGCCGGTCGCCGCCTACCAGATCAAGCAGACCGGCGGCCAGTTCAAGCTGGTCGGCGAAAGCTACAGCTTCGCGCCCTACGGGATCGCGATTCCCAAGCACAGCGGCATGGCCGCGCCGACGCTCGCGGCCTTGAAGGTGCTGATGTCAAACGGCACCTACGGCCAGATCCTGACGAAGTGGGGCATCCAGTCGGGAGCCATCAGCAACCCGAAGATCAACGGGGCGATCAGCTGAGCACACAGGCCCAAGCGCCGAGCTGAACATCGGTGTCCTCCAGCGAGGCCACCGACTCCGAGGGGCGGCCCGAGGACATCCGGGCCGTCCCGGTGCGCCATCCGGGGCGCTGGATCGCGGCCGCGATCATCGTCGTCCTCGCGGTCGCGATCGTCCGCTCGATCGTCACGAATCCCCATTTCGAATGGGGCGTCGTCGGCGAATACCTGTTCGACCAACGGATCCTCGAAGGGCTGCGCCTGACGATCGAGCTGACCGTTATCGCGATGGCGATCGGGATCGTCCTCGGCATGGTGCTCGCCGTCATGCGCCTCTCGCCGAACCCGCTCGTGTCGGGCGGGAGCTGGCTCTACATCTGGTTCTTCCGCGGCACCCCCGTGCTCGTGCAGCTGATCTTCTGGTACTACATCAGCGCGCTGTACCCGAAGCTCGCGCTCGGGATACCGTTCGGCCCCGCGTTCATCCACCCGAACGTCAACACGCTGATCACGCCGTTCGCGGCGGCGATCCTCGGGCTCGGGCTGAACGAGGGCGCCTACATGGCCGAGATCGTGCGCGCCGGGATCATCTCGGTGCCCGAGGGCCAGACCGACGCCGCTCAATCGCTGGGAATGACGCGGCTTCAGACGATGCGGGGGATCGTGCTGCCCCAGGCGATGCGCGTGATCATCCCGCCGACCGGCAACGAGACGATCTCGATGCTCAAGACGACGTCGCTCGTGAGCGTGATCGCGGTGGCGGACCTGCTGTATGCGGCCGAGGGGATCTACTCGACGAACTTCAAAACGATCCCGCTTCTGATCGTGGTGAGCATCTGGTACATCGTCTGCACGAGTGTTCTCTATGTCGGGCAGTACTACCTCGAGCGCTACTACGGGCGTGGCTCCTCGCGCGCGCGGGCTGGGACGCTCGGCGGCCGGGTGCTGCGCGGCGTGCTGAGCTTCAGGCGGCCCGGAGAGCACTCCAGGCCGAGCGGCGGAGAGCACCGTTGAGCAAGCCGATGGTCAAGGCCGAGGGCGTGCGCAAGCGCTTCGCGCGCCAGGAGGTGCTGAAGGGAGTCACGCTCGAGGTCCTCTCCGGAGAGGTGATGTGCCTGCTCGGGCCCTCCGGCTCGGGCAAGTCGACGTTCCTGCGCTGCATCAACCACCTGGAGAAGATCGACGCCGGGCGCCTTTCCGTCGACGGCGAGCTCGTGGGCTACCGCCAGGAGGGCACCCGGCTCCACGAGCTGCGCGAAGCCGAGGTCGCGCGCAAGCGCGCCGAGATCGGGATGGTCTTCCAGCACTTCAACCTGTTCCCCAACCTGACCGTGCTCGAGAACCTGACCTACGCCCCGGTGCGTGTGAAGAGGGTCGCGCGCGAGCAGGCGCAGGAGCGCGCGCGGGAGCTGCTCGAGCGCGTCGGCCTCGCCGACCGGCTCGAGAGCTACCCATCGCAGCTGTCGGGCGGCCAGCAGCAGCGGGTCGCGATCGCGCGCGCGCTCGCGATGGAGCCCAAGCTGATGCTCTTCGACGAGCCCACCTCGGCACTCGACCCGGAGCTCGTCGGCGACGTCCTGGCGGTCATGAAGCAGCTGGCCGGCGACGGGATGACGATGATCGTCGTGACACACGAGATGGGGTTCGCGCGCGAAGTCGCCGACTGCGTCGTCTTCATGGATGCGGGCGTGGTCGTCGAGGCCGGACGCCCATCGGAGGTGCTCGAGCATCCGCACGAGGAGCGCACGAGGACGTTCCTCTCGAAGGTCCTCTAGCGGCGCCCGCTCAGCCCAGGTAGGAGTCCAGGCGCTCCAGCGCCTGAGGGAGGTTGCGGCGTCCGAAGCCGAAGCGAACATGGCGGGGCTGCTCGTAGACCGAGCCGGGCAGGAGCAGCACGCCGGCGCGCTCCGCCGTCTCTTCACACCAGCGCTGGACGTCCTCGCTGCCGGCGACGCGCGGGAACCCGATCGGGCCCGCGGTGGGACGCACCCAGTCGAACAGGTCGCTCCGGCGCTCGATGAAGCC
>DASZIU010000091.1:0-3472 GCA_035948815.1 Solirubrobacteraceae bacterium
GGTCACCTTCGCCTATCCAGGAGGCGTGGTCCAGAGCCGGGCGCTCCTCACGCGCCCAACACGCGCGGCGCTGCGCGCCCGCGTCGGCGAGCTCGTCGCGGCGGCCCGGGCGCGCGCCGGCGGAGCGGCGGGCCGATGACCGCCCAGCCGCCCGCGGAGCCGGGGCAGCGCGAGCCCACCGTCGGCTGGTGCGCGCCGGAGCTCGCCGAGGAGCTCCCGGAGTTGCGGCTGATCACGTGCGAGGCGCTCACGATGCGCCCGCAGGCCCTCACGTCAGCTTCGCCAAGCGACGTCCGGGCCCGGCTTCGTACCTTCTCGAACCGCTTTGGAGGTGCACGCGCCATCGGGTTGCGCCGGGAGCCGCTGCCGGCTGCCTACCGCGTCTTCTTCCGACAGATCGGGCTCGACCCCGACGCCGTGCCCACGCCGATCGAGGCTGCGGTCCACGAGCGAATGCTGCGCGGCGAGTTCCGGACGGCCGGCTTGCTCGATGACGTGTTGCTGATCGCGCTGCTCGACACGACGATCCCGGTGTGGGCGCTCGACGCCGATGCGGTCGACGGCCCGCTCGGCATCCGCGCGAGCACCGCGGAGGAGCGGCTCGGGAGGAGCGCGAACGCGCCGGCGCTGCCCGCCGGGCGGCTTGTCGTCGCCGATTCCTCCTCGCCGCTCGCGATCCTCTTCGGAGAGCTCGCCCCCGGGCACACCCCGGTCGCGGCGACGCGCCGCCTGACCCTCTTCTCGATCGCCGTCGCCGGCGTCCCCGGCCTCTACGCCGAGGAGGCCCTGTGGAGCTGCCGAGCCGCCCTCGAGCAGTCCTGAGCGCGTCGGCGCCGGGGCGGGCGATGTTAGAATCACGCTGCGCCAACGCGGAGGAGCGGTTGTGAGCCAGTCCGATCAATCAGTCCTGGATCGCGATGCATGGGCCGGGTCGCGGCCCGCGCCTGACCTGATGGGCGCAGCCGCGCTCACCGGCGACTCCATCGCGGGCGAGCGTGCGGCCCGGCGAACGCTGCGGGCCCAGGTGGGCCGGCTCGAGCGCGAGCTCTCGGCGATCGTCGCCGAGCGCTTCCCGTACATCGCGGCCGTTCCCGGCGTCGACGAGCTGGCGGCGGGCGGCGAGGAGCCGAGCTGCCCCGGCCCCTCGCTGCTAGGTCTCGCCGAGCTCGAGCGGGCGCGCGACCGGCTCGCCGCGCGGCTCCAGGAGCTGCGCCGCGTCGCCTCCCAGCGCGATGAGTTCGAGCGCAGCGCTCACGAGCAGCTGCGCCAGATGAAGCTCGAACCCGGTCGCTACAAGTTCGCGCGACTGCCCGTGAGCGACCTCGGCGAGGGCGGCTGCGGCGTGTGGCAGGTCCGCCCCCGGCTCGGCCTGATCGGCATGCTCGCCGGCTGGTGGGAGCTCAAGCTCTCATCAGGCTGTCCGTTACCCAGGGGGGCGCGCTCCACGCGCGTCCCCGCTCGGCGGAGCTGAGCATCTCCGCGAGCGTGTTGCGCTGACGCTCGGTCATCGAGCCGACGGTCTTCTTCTCCGACATCGGAAGCTGCGCCAGGAACTTGCGGCAGCGCGTCTGCCCCCATCGTCGCTGGCTCATCAGCAGATCCGCCACGGCCATGCTATCTGCCTCCCACGGGCATTCGAGGATCACCTCGGCCACGTCGACTTCGCCGGTCGCGACCCGGCGCTTGAGCTCGGCGCGGGCAAGTCGAACCTGGTTCGCGCGCTCGAGTGCGCGCATGTACTGGGGGCCGGGAGGGTCCATCGGGGGACCGGCAGGGGCCATCGTGGCAGTAGCTGTCGCGTTCATTTAGGCATCTCCCCGTTGCCGCCACGAGAGTGTCCGCAGCGGCAACATGCTTGCTCGGGTTGTCAGAGTCCGCGCCCATCAAGCCGCTTGAGACTGCCCGCGAGTCCTCGCGATTGTCTCCTCAGCCCTATTTCCCAGGTAGTGGGGCGAACCCCGAACGGTCATGCAGAGCGCTCCGTGAAGCTACGACAGCCCCGGTCGTCGGGTCAACAGCCCAGCAACACTTCATACGCTAGAAGCGACCTTTTTCGTCGCCCCCGAGACTTGTGAAGAAATGGACAAGTCGCATAGGAGTCTCTGTCCTGCCCGGTCAGCGCCCTGCCGCGCCCGATCGGCGCTCGGCGTCGCCCGGCTAGGCGGCTTGCCCGGGCTCAGGCAGCGGGCCGTGCTCGGCCTCGAACTCCCGCTTGACCTTCCCGAAGACCTCGAGCGCCCGGTCCAGCGTCGGCCTGTCGTGGGTCGCCATCACGCTCGTGCGCAGCAGCGCTCCGCCGGGCGGCACCGCCGGGTGCAGGGCGCAGTTGGTGAAGACCCCGGCGTCGTAGAGGCTGCGCCACAGCAGCGCGGCCCTCCAATCATCGCCCACCATCACCGGGACGATCGGCGTCCGGATCCGAGCCGCCCGCGCGTCCTCGCCCGGCCCGAGCCGCACCGCCTCGCCGCCGAGGACCGAGAAGCCGAGCGCTTCCAGTCCCTCGGCGAAGTAGGCGGCATGCTCCAGCACCCGCGCGAGCAGGGGCGGGCCCTCGGCCGAGCGCACGATCCGCAGGGCGGCGAGCGCGGCGCCGAGGGCGGCGGGGACGGCCGAGGCCGTGAACAGGAACGCCCGCGAGGAGATCCGCAGGTACTCGATCACCTCGGCCGGTCCCGCGACGAAGCCGCCGCACGCCGCGAGCGACTTGGAGAAGGTGCCCATCCGCAGGTCTACGCGGTCCTCGACGCCGAGCAGCTCCGCCGCTCCGGCTCCGCGCGCGCCGAGGACACCGGCGCCGTGGGCCTCGTCGACCATCAGCCGGGCACCGTGCCGCGAGCAGAGCTCGGCGATGTCCACGAGCGGCGCGACGTCGCCCTCCATCGAGAAGACCCCGTCGACGACCACGAGCACGCCGCCTCCGTCCTGCTCCGCGCGAGTCAACGCGCGCTCGAGTTTGTCCATCCGGCCGTGGCGGAACGGCCGCATCTTGGCCCTCGAGAGCAGCACGCCGTCGAGGATCGAGGCGTGGTCGCCGGCGTCCACCACGACCGTGTCGCCGGCGTCCAGCAGCGTGCCCAGAGTGCCGACGTTCGCCTGGTGGCCCGTCGTGAAGACGATCGCGTCATCGGTCTGCATCCACTCGGCCAGCTCGGCCTCGAGCTCGAGGTGAAGCGGGGTGGTTCCGTTCAGCAGGCGTGACCCGGTGAGGCCCGTGCCGTAGCGGGAGAGCGCGTCGCGGGCGCCCTGCATCACCCGCTCGTCGCCCGTCAGGCCGAGGTAGTTGTTGGAGGCGAGCATGATCCGAGGGCGACCCTCCATCTCGACGACCGGCATCGCCGGCGACTCGACCGTGCGGAAGTAGGGGAGCAGGTCGGCATCGCGCGCCGCCCGCAGCAGCTCTTCGCGCTCGTGGCCGCGAACCTTGGCGAAGACGTCAGTTGAGGTCGGCATGTAGGGTGCCCCGGCTGTGGGC
>DASZIU010000092.1:0-19625 GCA_035948815.1 Solirubrobacteraceae bacterium
CGCGTCGCTGCTCGCCCGGGCCAGCTGGTGGGCCACCAAGCGCAGCTCCGCCCCACGCAGGACCGCCGCGGGGTGCATCTCGCATGCCGCGGCCGCGATCAGTACGACGTCCTGGTCCTCGAGCGAGTGGCCCCCCGCGAAGGCCTGTCTGAACGCGGCCTGCGCGAACGGGACGACGCGTCCGATCGACTTGGCATAGGTGGCGACGCGCATCGCCAGGCGGCTGTCGAACGGGAAGGGGTCGGGCCAGCGCAGCGGCTGAAGCCCGAGCTCGCGCGCCCGGCGCTCAACCTCTTGGCGCATCACCTCCTCTTCGGCCTGACGGCGAGACGCATCCAGGCGCTCGGCGCCCGGGAGCTGCGCCGCGAGCACCGGGCGCCACTCGAGCGGTCCCGGGAGCGCCTGCAGCACGCGCTCGGCCGCGAGGTATGCCTCCGGGCTCCCAAGGTCGAAGTAGAAGCCGTCCGCCGCCCGCGGCGCGCCGTCGTTGCCTCGCGCGCTCAACCGTGGATCAGCCAGCCGTCGGCGGCCCGGCCGGCTTCCATCACCGCCTCCGACAGGGTCGGGTGACCGTGGATGATGCGACCGAGCTCGGGGTAGCCTCCCTCGAGCATCCGCACGTTGACGAGCTCCTGGATCAGCTCGGTCGCCCGCGACCCGACGATGTGCCCGCCGAGGAGCTCTCCGTAGCGGCTCTCGCCGACCACCTTGACGAGCCCGGTGCGGTCGCCGTAGACGGTGCCGCCTCCGACGGCCCCGTAGGGCACCTTCCCGACGACGACCTCATACCCCTGCTCGCGGGCCAGCGCCTCGGTCAGGCCGAAGGAGCCGACGTTCGGCGTGCAGAAGGTCGCGCGGGGGATGTCTATGTAGCTGATCGGATGGGTCTGCAGGCCGGCGGAGTCCTCGACCGCGATGATGCCCTCGTCGGAGGCCTTGTGCGCGAGCGCGGGCCCGTGGACGAGGTCGCCGATCGCGTAGATGCCGGCGCGTGAGGTGCGTTGCGCGCCGTCGACGCGCACGAGCCCTCCAGCTTCGAGCTCGATCCCCGCCTCGGCCAGGCCGAGTCCCTCGACGTCGGCGCCGCGGCCGGAGGCGATCACCATGTAGTCCACCTCCGTCGACTGCTCTGCGTAGGAGAAGGAGACGCTCTTCTCGCCCGCGACCACCTCGGCGACCGGCGTGCCGGTGTTCACCGAGATGCCCTGGCGCTTCAGCCCCCGCTCGACCAGCCGGGAGATGTCGGCGTCCTCGGTCGGCAGCACGCGGTCGACCATCTCGACGACGATCACCTCGCTGCCCAGCCGCGCGAAGCCCGACGCGATCTCGGCGCCCGAAGCACCGCAGCCGACGACGGCCAGGCGGGCCGGCACGTCCGGCAGCGCCCATGCCTCCTCGGTGCCGATCACCCGTCCACCGAACTCCACACCAGGGATCGCACGCGGCACCGAACCCGTCGCGAGCACGACCGTCGCCGCGCTCAGCGCGTCGCCGCCGACGAGCACCTGACCGTCGGCGTTCAGCGACGCGTCGCCCTCGATCACCTCGATGCCGTTTTTCTTGAACAGCATCGAGACGCCGGACGTGAGCGTGCTCACGACCGTCTCGCGGCGTGCCTGCACGGCGCCGTAGTCGACCTCGACGCCGGCGACCTTCACGCCGAACTCCTCGGCGTCGCGGACCTCCGAGAGCAGGTCGGCGGAGCGCAGGACGGCCTTGGCGGGAATGCACGCGTAGTTCAGGCAGCGCCCGCCGATCTTGTCGCGCTCGACCACCGCCGTCCGTTTGCCGAGCTGCGCAGCGCGGATCGCGGCGACGTAGCCTCCCGGCCCCGATCCGATCACTATGCAGTCGTAGCCGGCGCTCGCCATCGGCGCCTGAGCCTATCGAAGCGGCGCGTGCTCGCCGGCCTGGATCCGCCCCATCACGCGGATGAGCTTCCAGAACAGCCAGCCGCCGAGCACGACCCCCGCGAGGCAGATCACGGCCGCGAGGACCGTCGAGGCGATGATCAGCGCGAGCGAGGTGACGATGATCTGGAAGGCGAGCAGCGCCTCGAAGCCGAGCACCGCCCAGTAGCGCCGCCGGTACATGCCGAGCGCGAGCGCGACGAGCAGCGCGGTGATGAAGAGCGCGCCCGGCACCGAGCCGCCGTGGCGTGAGAGGTCGTGCACCGTCGCGGCGCTGACGATCACGCCGAGCGCGACCACGAGGCACACGGCGATCGCGACGAGCAACGGCGTCGGGCGCTCGTCCGGGCTCAGCGGCGTCAGGGCGGCTCGGACTTCCTCCTCGCTGCGCCGCCTCGGGCGCTCTCCGAGGTCGGGCATCAGCCGGAGCTTCCCGTGAGCGGCGCGCGGTCGAGCAGCTCCCGCAGCTCACGTGCCGCGCGCTCGGGGTCCTCGGCGTCGGCGATCGCACGCAGCACGCAGGCCCTCTGGGCTCCTGCCCGCACCGCCTCCTCGAGGTTGCCCGCGTCCAGGCCGCCGATCGCGAAGAACGGCACCGGGGCGTGCGCGGCCGCATAGCCGATCAGCTCCACGCCGACCGCCGGGCGACCGGGCTTGGTCGGCGTCTCGTGGATCGGGCCCACGCCGATGTAGTCGACGAGCGAGCCGTCCACCGCGTCGATCTGCTCGGGTGAATGCGTCGAGAGTCCGACGATCATCTCCGACCCCAACAGCTCGCGCACGTCGGCGACCGGCGCGTCGTCCTGACCGACGTGCACCCCGTCGGCGCCCGACTCCGCGGCCACCGCGGGACGGTCGTTGACGATCAGCAGCAGGCCGAGCCGCTCGCAGAGCGCGCGTGCGGCATGCGCGACCGACACGAGCTCGTCGTCGCCCAGGAGCTTGTCGCGCAGCTGCACGACGTCGACGCCGCCCGCCGCGGCGGCGCGCAGCAGGTCGGGCAGGTCGTGGCGCTTGGGAAGGGCGTCGCAGACCAGGTACAGGCGCGCCGACGCGAGCCGTGCGCGGCGCTCTGAGCCGAGATCCTCGGGGGGCATCGGCTCGAAGTCTGGCACGGGGGCGCCGTGCTCCCGCCGGGGCGCTCGCGAGCGCGCGCCCCGCGTAGCTGCCTGCAGCCAGCGCCGCTTCACGCCTGGCGGCCGCTGCAGCCGAGACGGGGCTAGCATCAGGGCATGTCCGGCGATCACGGATCTGACGTTCTGGTCGTGGGTGGCGGCGTCATCGGATTGGCCGTCGCGTGGCGTGCGCGCCGGCGGGGCATGTCGGTGACGGTGCTCGAGCGCGACAGGAGTGGTGGAGCGACATCGCGCGTGGCGGCGGGCATGCTGGCGCCGGTGGCCGAGGTCGAGTTCGGAGCGTCCGGTCGCCGGGTGCTCGAGCTGGGGCTGCGCTCGGCGGAGCTGTGGCCCGCGTTCGCGCAGGAGCTCGCGTCGGCGTCCGGCGTCGACGTCGGGCTCCAGAGGGCGGGGACCCTGCTGGTCGCCCGCGACGACGACGAGGCGCGAGAGGCGGAGCGCCAGCTCGCCTTCCGGGTCTCGCTCGGGCTGCGCGTCGAGCGGCTGCTGGGGCGCGAGGCTCGCGAGCTCGAGCCGGCGCTTGCTCCGGCGGTGCGGCTCGCGCTCTCGGTTCCCGACGACCACGCGGTCGACCCCCGCATGGTGCTTGCGGCGCTCCGCGGCGCCTGCGAGGCGGACGGCGTAAAGGTGCGCGAGCACACGCCGATGGCGCGGGTCGAGATCGACGCCGCCGGCGAGCGCGCGACAGGGGTGACGCTCGAGACCGGCGAGCGCCTGGAGGCCGGCCAGCTCGTGCTCGCCGCCGGTCCCTGGTCGGCCGGCCTGCATGGCCTGCCCGACCACGCGCGCGTTCCCGTCCGCCCCGTCAAGGGCCAGATACTGCGCCTGCGCGACCCCTCCGGACCGGGCCTGCTGCGGCGGGTCGTGCGCTTCGAGGGCGGCTACGTGCTCCCGCGCGGCGACGGCCGCTACGTCCTCGGTGGCACGGTCGAGGAGCGCGGCTTCGACCTCGCCCCGACGGCGGGGGCCGCATACGAGATCCTGCGCCTCGCGCGGGAGCTCGTGCCGGGGGTGAGCGAGCTCGAGATCGAAGAGCTCTCGGTGGGACTGCGGCCCGGCACTCCCGACAACGCCCCGGCGATCGGCCCCGGTGCGCTTCGGGGACTGACGTGGGCGACCGGCCACTACCGCAACGGCATCCTGCTCGCGCCGCTGACGGCCGAGCTCGTCTCGCGGGTTCTCGACGGCGACGGCGGCGACCCCGATCCCCTGCTCGCGGGCTGCGACCCGCTTCGCTTCGCCTCCACCGGCGCGCCCATGGGCCTGTCCGCGGGGGTCGCCTGATGATCGTGCTCAATGGGGAGAGCTACGAGGTGCAGGCCGGCGAGACGCTTGTGACCGTGCTCGAACGCGTCGGCGTCTCGCCCGTCGCGCGCGGGATCGCGGTCGCGGTCGACGGCGAGGTCATCCCGAGACCCTGCTGGGAGATCTTCGCGCTCGCCGAGGATGCGCGCGTCGAGGTGCTGACCGCGATGCAGGGAGGATGATTCGAGGGTGAGCGACGCGATCGGCACGCCCCGGTCCACACTCCTCAACGGCGCCGGCGCGCCGGAGGACCCGCTCACGATCGCGGGCAGGACGATGCGCTCGCGGCTGCTGCTCGGCACGGGCGGCTTTCCCTCGCTCGAGCTGCTCTCGCAGGCGGTCGCCGCCTCCGGGACCGAGCTCGTGACGGTTGCCCTGCGCCGGATCGATCCCTCCGCCCGTGGCTCGCTCGTCGACGTGCTCGCCGATGCCGGGGTGCGGATGCTGCCGAACACCGCCGGGTGCTACACGGCTCGCGACGCGGTGCTCACGGCCCAGCTGGCCCGGGAGGCGTTCGAAACCGACTGGATCAAGCTCGAGGTCATCGGCGACGAGGACACGTTGCTGCCCGTCGCGCCGGAGCTGCTGCGCGCGGCCGAGCAGCTCGTCGACGAGGGCTTCGTCGTGCTCCCCTACACGACCGACGATCCCGTCCTCGCCCGCCGTCTGCAGGATGCCGGCTGCGCGGCGGTGATGCCGCTGGGCTCGCCGATCGGCAGCGGGATGGGGATCCGCAACCCGTACAACATCGCCCTGATCCGCGAGGCCGTCGAGGTTCCCGTCGTGCTCGACGCGGGCGTCGGCACGGCCTCGGACGCCGCGCTCGCGATGGAGCTCGGCTGCGACGCGGTGCTGGCCGCCTCGGCGATCTCGCGCGCGCAGGATCCCGTGCGCATGGCACGCGCGCTCCGCGCCGCCGTCCAGGCGGGACGGCTGGCGCGCGGCTCGGGAAGGATCCCCCGGCGCCTCTACGCGACGGCGTCCACGCCGGACGAGGGCCTGCCCGATTTCGGGCCGGCCTAGGCGCGAGCACCCCGACAGGCGCTTTTCGCGGTGAAGGTCTGGCTCGCACACGGCGCCTCGGGAGGGCCCGAGACGATGAAGCCCTACCTCGACGGGCTCGCCGAGCTCGGCGTCGACGCAGCCGCGCTGCGGCTGCCCAAAGGTCCGGCCGAGCGGGCGATGCAGCCGCTGCGCGACCAGGTGGGCGAGGACTTGCCGTTCAGCGTGATCGGCGGGCACTCGTTCGGCGGCCGGGTCGCGAGCATGGTCGCCGCCGAGACCCCGCCGGCGGGGCTCGTCCTGCTCAGCTATCCGCTTCACCGTCCGGGACATCCGGATGAGCTGAGGATCGACCACTGGAGCGAGATCGAATGTCCGGTGCTGCTGCTGTCCGGCGACCGCGACCAGTTCGCCCGCGTCGAGGTCCTCGAGCGCTCGGTGCGGCGGCTGCCGGCGGCGGAGCTGCACGTCTACCCCGGGCTCCGCCACGGCCTGACGGCCGTCGCCGGGGATGTGGCGAGCCGCATCGCCGTGTTCGTCGAGGGGCTGTAGCGGGCGGCGCTACTGCACGACTTCGATCGTCCCGTTCATCGTCGCCGGGTGGATCGTGCACAGGTAGTGGATCACGCCCGGCCTCGTCAGCTTGACTTCGAATGCCTTGCCTTCGCCGAAGTTGGCGGACGCAAAGCTCGCCGGCCCTGCCCTGCTCGTGACGTTGTGTTCGACGGGGTCGTAGTTCGTCCACCTGACGGTCGTGCCGACCCTCACCTTCAGCGTGTCCGGCGCGATCGCGATGTTGCGGTAGGCGATCTGGACCGTCCCGCTCTGGACGGGAGCGGAGCTCGCCGGGCTCGCGTACTTCGGCGTGGTGGTCACTTTGAGCCCGCTCTTGACCGTGCCGGCGGTCGTCGAGGAGCTCGAGCCGGTGCTCGAGGCGCCCGAGGATCCACAGCCGCAGAGCAGCGCGAGCGCGCCGCACGCGATCGGCAGGGCCAGGAGCCGGGATGGCGGCCGTTTCATCTGGCGGACGATTTCACATGAGCCGCGCGCTCGCGCCGGCGCCACCGTGCCGGCGTCGGGGCTCGAAGCGGCGGGCTTGCACCTAGACTGGCCGCTTCATGAGCACCCGCCACTTCCTCACCGGAGCGGAGCTGAGCGCCGTGGAGCTGAACCGGCTGCTCGAGCGCGCGCTCGAGCTCAAGCACGACCCCCTCTCCTCGCGGGCGCTCGAGGGCAGGAGCGTGGCGCTGATCTTCGAGAAGCCCTCCACGCGCACGCGGCTGTCGTTCGAGGTCGGCATCCACGAGCTCGGCGGCCACGCCGTCGTGCTTCGCTCCGATGAGCTCCAGCTCTCGCGGGGAGAGGCGTTGCGCGACACGGCGCTCGTGTTCTCGCGACATGTGGCGGCGATCGGCGTGCGCACAGGGCCCGACGAGATGCTCGAGGAGCTCGCCGCTCACAGCTCGGTCCCGGTCATCAACATGCTGACCGCGCAGCACCATCCCTGCCAGGCGCTCGCGGACCTGCTCACGCTGCGCGAGGCCTGCGGTTCGCTCCACGGCGTTCGCGTCGCATACGTCGGCGACGGCAACAACGTCGCCCGCTCGCTGGCCGTACTGGGCACCCTCGCGGGCATGCACGTCGCGCTCGCCTCGCCGGAGGGGTACTCGCTCGAGGACAGCCTGTCGTTGCCCGACGGCGCCTCCGGGCTCGTGACATTCCATGCCGACCCATACGAGGCGGTCAGCGGTGCGCGCGCCGTCTACACCGACGTGTGGGTCAGCATGGGCGACGAGGAGTCCGCCGGCGAGCGCCGGGCCGCGCTCGCCGGCTACCGCGTGGACGACGAGCTGCTCGACGCCGCGGCGCCCGGCGCCTTCGCGATGCACGACCTGCCGGCGCATCCAGGCGAGGAGATCTCGGCGGCGGTCCTGTACGGCGATCGCCAGCGGATCTGGGACCAGGCGGAGAACCGGCGCCACGCGCAGAAGGCGCTGCTCGAGCTGCTGCTCGAGGGCGGCGGCGCCTGAGCGCCCGGCGCTCGGGCCCGCCACCCCTACCCTTGCCCTTACAGCCCATGAGCGAGAACCAGACCGCAGTCGAGCCCGCCGACCCCGCGACCCCGTCGATCCAGGCGGCCGACGCCGCGGCGCCGCGTCCCCAGCGCGGCGACGTGCTCGAGCTGCGAGTCGACTCGCTGGCATACGGGGGCGAGGGAGTCGCTCGGCTGGGCGACGGGGGCTACGTCGTCTTCGTAGCCGGGGCGATCCCGGGCGACCTCGTGCGGGCGGTCGTGCACAAGCGCAAGCGAAGCTACGCCCACGCGCGCACGCTGGAGGTGCTCGAGCCGGGCCCCGAGCGGATCGCGCCGGTCGCCGAGCATCCGGGCGTGCCCTGGCAGGTGCTGCCCTACGAGCGCCAGCTCGAGATCAAGCAGGGGCAGGTCGAGGAGGCCCTGCGCCGGATCGGGCATCTCGATGGCTTCGAGCTCGAGGCGATCGTGCCGGCGCTCGAACAGTGGCGCTACCGCAACAAGCTCGAGTACTCGTTCGGCCACGACGAGCGCGGCGAGCTGGTGTGCGGCTTCCATGCGCCGGCAGGCGGCATGGGGGTCGTGGCGATGCAGGACTGCCTGCTCGCCTCCGAGGGCGGCAACCTTGCCCGCGAGCTCGCGCTGCGGTGGTGCCGGGAGCAGGGACTGTCCGCCTGGGACCGCGACGCCCGGCCCGGCGCCGATCCCGGCGCCGAGCGGCTGCGGCGCACGGGCGCCGGCGCGGACGGCCGCGCGATGCTCCGCAACGTCGTCGTCCGCGAAGGCCGTCGCAGCGGCCGCCTGCAGGTTCGGATCGTGAGCACCGAGGGAGAGCTCGACGCGGGGCAGCTCGCCGCGGCTCTCAGCGCCGGCCTCGGCGAGCGCCTGAGCGGCGTGCTGTGGACCCGCTCGCGGAGCCTCGCCGAGACGACCGCGGGCGGCGAGACGGAGCTCGTGTGGGGCGAGGCCGAGCTGCCCGAGCGGCTCGGCGAGCTCGATCTGCGGATCTCGGCCGAGGCGTTCTTCCAGACGAACACGGAGATGGCCGAGCTGCTCTACGGCGTGGTCGGCGAGTACGCCGCGCTCGAGGGATGGGAGCGCGTGTACGACCTCTACAGCGGCATCGGCACGATCGCGCTCACGCTCGCGCCGCGGGCGGGCGAGCTGTGGGGCATCGAGCTCGTGCCCGAGGCGGTCGCCGACGCGATCGCCGCCGCCGTGCGCAACGAGGTCCCGAACGCACACTTCTACGCCGGCGACACGCGGCTGGCGATGCGGGAGCTCGTGGAGCGCGCGGGCCGCCCCGATGTGATCGTCGTCGACCCGCCGCGCGCGGGGCTCTCGAAGAAGGTCGTCCACCGCATCATCGAGGCCTCGCCCAAGCGGATCGTCTACGTCTCGTGCAACCCCACGACGCTCGCCCCGAACGCCGCCGAACTGGGGGAGGCGGGCTGGCGGCTGCGCCGCGTGCGGCCCGTGGACATGTTCCCGCAGACGCACCACATCGAGTGCGTCGGGCTGCTCGAGCGCGGATAGGCTTCGCCGCCATGCGCGCCGTCACGATCCGAGAGGGGGAGCTCGTCATGGAGGAGCACCCCGACCCCGTGCCGGGCAAGGGCGAGGTCCTCGTCAGGGTCCGCGCCGCCGGGCTGAACGGCGCCGACATCCATCAGCGGATGGGCCGCTACCCCGCGCCTCCGGGATGGCCGCAGGACATCCCCGGCATGGAGCTCGCGGGCGAGGTCGCGGCGCTCGGCGAGGGCGTCGAGCGCTTCGCCGAGGGCGACAGGGTGATGGCGATCATCGGCGGAGGCGCCCAGGCGGAGCTGGCGGTCGCGCACGAACGCCTCTTCATGCCCGTGCCGGAGGGGCTCGACTGGGCCGCAGCCGGAGGGCTGCCGGAGGTCTTCACGACAGCGCACGACGCGCTCTTCACGCAGGGAAACCTGCGCCCGGCCGAGCACCTGCTCGTTCACGGGGGCGCCGGCGGCGTCGGCACGGCGGCGATCCAGCTCGCCCGCGCGAGCGGCGCCCGGGTGACGGCGACGGTGCGCCGCGAGGAGCTGCGTCCGGCGGTCGCCGAGCTGGGAGCCGAGGCGATCGCGCCCGAGGGCTTCGGCGAGCACGGGCCGTTCGACGTGATCCTCGAGCTCGTCGGCGCGGTCAACCTGCCCGAGAACATGAGCTCGATCGCGACCGCCGGGCGCCTGGTCGTGATCGGCACCTCGGCGGGCGTCAAGGGAGAGCTCAACCTGCTCGCGCTGATGGGCCGGCGCGCCCAGATCCACGGCTCGACGCTCCGCTATCGGCCGCTCGAGGAAAAAGGGCTGATCGCCCGCCGCGTCGAGCATGAGGTGCTGCCGCTGTTCGACTCCGGGACGCTCCACGTGCAGGTCGACTCGACCTTCCCGTTCGATCAGGCCGCCACGGCCTACGAGCACTTCGAAGCCGGCGGCAAGCTCGGCAAGATCGTGCTGGTCGCCGACGACGCGCCGGCCTGAGGACGCTCTTCGGGCATCGGATCCCTACAGCGCCTGGGCAATGGCGCATCCGCTCTCTGCGAGGGCAGGATCGGTCAGTAGGGCGGCTGCGCGGCGTACCAGTCGCCGAGGCGGCGGAACGCGTCCCAGAAGTCGCGCTTTGAGTCCTGCTCGTCGAGCGAGTCGTCGATGTTCGGCACGTACAGGGCGTCGATCGTCGGCGTGAACTGCTGGATCTGGCCCAGTCGGGGCTCGAGCGGCCGCGCGAGCGGGATGTCCATCTCGCTGAGCATCGTCAGAGCCTCGGGGCCCATCACGACGATGATCTTCGGCTGCACGATCGCGATCTCCTCGACGACCCTCGAGACGCACGCGAAGTCCGCGAGCGCGGGATCGCTGAGCGGGCACTTCACGCACAGCGTCCCGTATACGGCCAGCGGGTCGATCGACAGACGCTTGAGAGACTTCATCAGCGCGCCGCCGGCGCGCCCGTAGAAGGCGACGCCCTCCTCGATCTCCGACGGAAGCGCGGCGTGCTTGAGGAGCATGATGTCGGCCTGGGGGTGTCCGGAGCCGAGCACCGGCATCAGGTTCCCGCGGGGGCAGTAGGGGCAGGCCTGCAGCTCCCGCGTGAGGCTGTTCAGCTCACGGATCGCCCGCTCCAGGTACTTCTCGCGGATCTCGTCATCGGTCACGGGCATCGACCCCGAGGGATTTGACGGGGTGTCCTCTTGTCCTTGGCGGTGCATCAGGACTTGCGCTCCCGGCTACCCTCGCCCGCGCCCTCCGTGCCCCTCCTTGACCCGCCTGACCCTCCGCGCCTTGCGCGCCCGCCGCGCCGACGCGGGCGTCGCCCGCGTCTGCAGGAACTTCAGCGCCTGGACATAGAGCAGCGACGACGGTCGCGTCAGGATCTCGGCGTCGCGCAGCGACTCGCGGAACTCGGCGGCGTCGTCGAAGTCGCGCATGCGCAGGCGCACCGACCCGAGCCCTTGGGGCACGTGCGAGTCCGAGCCGGCTGCGGCGAGGATCCTGTACTTGGCGGCGAAGCGCGTTGCCTCCTCGTTGAAGGCTCCGATCGCGACGCGCGGGTTGAAGACCTCGATCGCGTCGACGTCGTCGAGGATCGTCAGCAGGTGCTCGTAGTCGGGCACCGCATGCATGCGGTCGAACGGATGCGGCACGTACACGAGGCCCCCCTGGCGGCGGATCTCGGCGACCGTCTCCGCGAGGCTCAGCCCGCGTGGGACCTTCTCGGAGATGAAGAGCCCGATCACCTCGCCCTGGTCGGCCGTCTTGATCTCCTCGCCGACGATCACCTTGACGCCGGCCTCCTGCGCCTGCGCGTGCGCCTCCAGCGCGCCGGAGATCTCGTTGTGGTCGGTGACGGCGATCGCGCCGAGACCCTGCGCGCGGGCCGTCGCGAGCAGCACCTCCACCGGCGTCGCGCAGTCATGCGAGTGGTCGGTGTGCATGTGCAGGTCGACGTCGATCAGTGGGCGGCCCGCGAGCCTCCGCGCCACCGCCGGGTCGCCGCCGAGCGGGTGGCGCCGGGCGGCCAGGCCGGCGTACAGGTGCTCGAGCTCGGTTGCGGCGCCGTCGCCGTCGGGCACGAGCAGGTAGTCGGCGGGGAAGTGGCGCTCCATCAGCTCCGCCGTCTGTGCCGTCGCCGCCGTTCGAGCGTCGAGGCGCCCGAAGAAGCTCTCCACGAACCGCCGTGCGACGAGCGTCGAGAGCAGGCGTTCGGTGGATGCATGGAAGGAGGCGACGTTCAGCGCCCGCGAGTGGCGCAGCGCCGCGTTGGAGGTGCTCGGCGCAAACGGCTCATGCACGTGAACGAAGTCGAGCTCGACGCTTCCCAGCACTTCCTCGATCGTGCGCGCGACGTCGATCGGGAGCGCGGGAGTGCGCCTGCGGTTGCCGCCCGTGACGTCGAGCACCTCGCCGACGGCGACCACGCCCGGATCGCCCCCATCGGTTCCCGCGAGCAGGTCATACGGGCTCGACCGCGCCGCCCGCAGCGCCTTGCGCGATGCCTGCACGCGCTCCTGCGAGCGCGAGGGAGCGAGCACCAGGACGCGGTGCCCTCGCCCGGAGAGCTCGCCGGCGACGCGGCGAACGTAGGCGTTGACGTCGTTCTCCTCGTCCTCCCACGGATACGGCGTCACGTGGGCTATTGAGAAGCGCGATGCCATCCGCCCACCATTATCGACCCTCCGGCCGCGAGAGCGGGAGGGGACCTACTTCGTGGCTCTCGGCCTCGACCCGCGCGCTTTCGCCGCACCGGTCGAGGCGCGGGCCTTGCGCGGCGCGCGTCCCTTGGCGCTCGTGCTCGGCCTGCCCGCGTACTTGGCGATGAACTTCTCCGTGTCCTCGCGCGCCTGGTCGTCGGGCCGCTGGTCGTGCGGCGACTTCATCAGGTAGGAGGAGGGCCCGTCGAGCTGCCCGCCGACGCCGTGGTTCAGCGCCAGCTTGCAGCAGCGCACGGCGTCGATCACGATGCCGGCCGAGTTCGGCGAGTCCCACACCTCGAGCTTCAGCTCCACGTTCAGCGGCACGTCTCCGAAGGCCTGGCCCTCGACGCGTATATGCGCCCACTTGCGGTCCGTCAGCCACGGCACGTAGTCGGAGGGCCCGATGTAGACGTCTGTCTCCGGCAGCACGTGGTCCATGATCGAGGTGACGGCATTGGTCTTGGAGATCTTCTTGGACTCCAGCCGCTCGCGCTCGAGCATGTTGTAGAAGTCCATGTTGCCGCCGACGTTCAGCTGCGAGGTGCGCTCGATCTCGACGCCCCTGTCCGCGAACAGGCGGGCCAGCGTGCGGTGCACGATCGTCGCGCCGACCTGCGACTTGATGTCGTCGCCCACGATCGGCAGGCGCGCCTCGCGGAAGCGCCGGTCCCAGTAGTCCTCCCGCGCGATGAACACGGGGATGCAGTTCACGAAGCCGCAGCCGGCCTCGAGCACCTGCTCCACGTACCACTTCGTCGCCTGCTCGGAGCCGACGGGCAGGTAGGAGACGACGACGTCGGTGCCCGTGTCCTTGAGGATCTTGACGATGTCGGCTGTCTCGCCGGGTGCCTTCTTGATCTTCTGCTTGAGGTAGGTCCCGAGGCCGTCGTGGGTCATACCACGGTGGACGGGAACGCCGAGCTTCTTCGGCACCTTGGCGAACTTGATCGTGTTGTTCTCTCCCGCCCAGATCGCCTGTCCGAGGTCCTTGCCGACCTTCGTCGCGTCGACGTCGAACGCGGCCGTGAACTCGATGTCGCGCACGTGGTAGCCGCCGAGGTCGACATGCATGAGGCCGGGGACGCGCTTGGAGGGGTCGGCATCGCGGTAGTACTGGACGCCCTGGACGAACGCCGAGGCGCAGTTTCCGACGCCGATGATCGCCACGCGCACCTTGTCGTGCTGGTAGCGGGCGGCGCCGTTGCGGTGCGCGGAGCCGTTGCCGGCGGCGCGCCCGTTGCTTGCGTTGCTGTGTGTGCTCACGTCGGGGGATTCCTTCCTGAAGTTCGTGCTAACTACTCCACACCTGGTCTCAGGTCACACCGGAGAGCGCCGCGCGCACGTGCCAGATGCGCTGGGCGACGGTGATCAGGCTGAGCGCGGCCAGCACGTAGACGGCCGGCTCGAGAAGTTCGAAGTCGCCGAGCGAGGCGCCCTTGGCGAAGATCAGGCCGATTGCCAGGATCACCACGCGCACCGGGCGCGTCGCGATGCCGACCTTGCATTCGACGCCGAGCGCCTCGGCGCGGGCGCGCGTGTAGCTGACCATCAGCGAGGCGAGCACCGCGACCACTACCGCCGCGGCGCCGGCGCGGTCGCCCTGCAGGGCGAAGTAGCCCGCCACGGCCGTCAGCACGATGCCCTCCTCGATTCGATCGAGCGTCGAGTCGAGGAATGCGCCGAACGGCGTTCCCTTGCCGGACATGCGCGAGTAGCGCCCATCGAGCGTGTCCATGATCGAGCCGATCACGAAGGCGACGCCGCCGAGGAAGAAGAGGCGTTCCCAGACGAGCACGGCGGCGATCACGTTGAGAACGAACCCCGTCAGCGAGATCGTGTTCGGGGTCAGGCGCGACTCGATCAGGCGGTTGCGGACGAGCTCGCGGCGTTCGCCGTAGCCGATCGGCGCGCGAGCACGCCGCGGGCCGCCGCGATAGGGGCCGCGCCGTGCGCGGCGGGAAGGTGCGTGCTGCCGGGCCATCTGCCAGGCGTTCCTACCCGCTCACGGGAATGCGAACGGGGGAGACGCCTGCGCTCGGCTTGAGCCGTCCCGGGGAGACGGTCGTGAGCCGCTCGAACCGCCAGGCCGCCGGCCGTGCGCGCCCGAGCCACATCGCGGCATAGGCCGAGGCGCCCGCGGCGATTGCGCCGAGCAGCGCGTCGAGGATGAAGTGGTTGGCAGTGACGACGATCACGAACGTCATCACGAACGGGTAGACGATCCAGAGCACGCGCATGACGCTCGATCGGACGAGCATCGCGAGCGGCCAGCCGATCATCAGCGCGAAGGCGACGTGCATCGACGGCACCGCGGCGTATGGGTTGAAGAGCGTGCTCATCGACGCGCTCGTGTGCGAGAGGTTCACCGGGGTGAGGTCCGCGACCGTGTCGGCGAAGCCCCACTCGGGCATGAACCGCGGCGGCGCCGTCGGGAAGACCGTGTAGCCGACGAGCGCGATCGCCATCGCGATCATGAACATGTTGCGCACGAAGTAGAAGTTGCGGTTCTGGCGCAGGTAGAGGTAGAGCAGCGCGCCGATCGTGATCGACCCCTGGGCGTTGACGTACAACCAGCTCGCGAGGACCATCACGAAATGGCTCCCGGACGCCCACGCCTGGACCGAGGGCTCGATGAACAGGTGCATGCCACGCTCGATCGAGATCAGTGCGCGCGCGTGCGAGAACGCGGCGTTGGCGTCGCCCTCGACGAGGCCCCGCACGAGCCGATATGCGAAGTAGACCGCGGCGAAGAGCGAGAGCTGTCGCAACGCGTCCAACCAACCCTGCGGCAAGACGCGCGCCTGCAGGACACGAGCGCGGGCGGCCATCGCCGAGAAGCCTAGACGATGCTCAGGAGCATCGACGGCCGTGATCGAAGATTCGCCCCGGCGAGAAATCGATCACCACGTGCAGCTCGCCCGGCGCGCGCGCCGTGACGAGCGTCCAGTCGCCGGGCGCGCGGCTCACGCATCCGCGTCCGCCGGCGAGCGACCAGTACGGGGAGAAGTGCACGCGCACGGTGTAGGTGCCGGCGACCGGCGCGTCGAGGCGGAACGAGTCGCTGCCGAGCTCGTTCAGGGTCGAGGGCGGCGAGCTCAGCGGGGTGGCGCCCAGGACTGCGAACAGTCGCCAGTGCCGCGAGCGCCACACCTCACGCAGGAATGCCGGCGGAGCGGTGGCGGCCTGGCTCGAGCTCGCCCCGCGGAGCAGCCGCGCCTCGGCGGTCGCGGAGTAGTCGAGCGGGGCGTCCGGCAGCGCGACATACGCGATCGCCTGCTCTGCCAGCCAGCTTCCGTAGCGCTGGGCTGTGAGTGGGGCCGAGTCGTAGAACAGGCCGTTGCGGTAGCCGTCGAGCTGGCGCTCCCAGCCGCGCGCGAGCATCACGTGCGGCGCCGCCCAGCGCGCCTCCCAGTGGTCGCGCGTGGCGACGATCTCGATGCGCGCCGGATGCGACGGCGACCCGACCGCGAGCGCGCTCAGCTCGCCGAGCAGCGGCGCGTAGTAGGCGGAGTGCACCGACGGGTCCGAGCGCGCGGACAGGAAGTCCACGACTGGCGCGTTCGCCTGCCAGTAGAGCAGCGCCGGGGCCAGCACGAGCAGCAGCGCGGGCCGCCGGCTCCGCCGCGGGCCGCCCAGCAGCGCGAGCGCGGCGACCGGCCCTGCGGCGAGGGCTCCGAGCCGGTCGGCATTGCCGCCCACCGCCGTCGAGGCGACGAACGCCGTGGTCATCGCGATCGCGTAGAGCACGGTTCCCAGACGCAGCACGCGCTGCTCGGCCGGCAGCAGCGCGGCGATCAGCAGCACCCCTGCGAGGGCCGGGTAGAAGGCCGACCCGACGAATGGCTGCGTCCCGCCTTCTGGGAACAGGACCACGAGCGCGAGGATGGGCGCGAGCGCGACGGCCGCGAGCGCCGCGGCGCGCGCGCGCTGCTCGCCGGCGAGCGCCCAGGCGACCGCCGCGAGTGCGAGGAAGGCGCCGGCAACCGGGCTCGCGAGCGCACAGACCGCGGCGAGCACGAGCGCCATCAGCGGCCTGCGCCGCTGTGCGGCCAGCAGCGCCGCGAGGCCCAGCGCAAGGCCGAGGTCGAACGGAACGCGGGAGGAGAGCAGCGCGATCGCCGCCCCGAGCGCGAACCAGGCGGACGCCGTGCGCGCGGCAGTACGCGGGAACCGTCCCTCGAGGAGCGCGGCGAACAGCGCGGCGGCGGCGGTCATCGACAGGACTGCGAGCAGCTGCGGCCCGATCAGCCAGCCAAGCGCCGGAGCGAGCACGCTGTAGGCCGGCAGGTGGTGGCCGCCGTACCACGCGTTGTCCCACAGCGTGAAGCCTTCGCGACCGAAGAGGTAGCTGCGGTAGGTGGCCGCCGCCAGGTCGGAGCTCGGAGGCGAGGCGATCAGATATGCGGCCCCGAGGATCGCCGTGATCGTCCACGCCGGCACGTGCCGGGCGCGTGTCAGCGCGCCCGTCGCCGGCAAGCGGCGGGATGCCGCGCCACCGGTCTCTAGGCGACCCTCGAACACACCGCCTCTCACGCTCCTCGCGCGTTCACGAAGTCCGCGATCTGCGCGATCGCGTCCGGCCGGTCGAACCACGGCCAGTGCCCGGCGTCGGGCAGCTCGAGCAGCTCGGCCTGCGGCAGTGCCCGTGCGTACTCCCGCGCGAAGCGGGGCGGGACGTACGGGTCCTTCATCCCCCAGACTACGAGCGCCGGCACCTCCAGGCGCCCGAGGTTGGCGCCCGCCGCCGCGAGCACGTCCGGGGGCGAGCTCCGGTACAGGCGCAGGATCGCGCGCTGGGTTCCCTGGTCGAAGTGGGCGAGAACGCTCTTGATCCACTCATCCGGCATCGGTCCCGGCGTCGCGTTCCCCTCCCTTGAGAGCAGGCGCAGCACCGATCGTGTCGTCGTTCCCATCGCCAGCTCGCCCAGCACCGGCGTGCGCCAGACGCGCGCCGTGCGGTGCCAGCGGTAGCCCTCGAGCAGCGGGACCGCGTCGATGATCACCAGACGCTCCACCCGCTCGGGCAGCCGCTGCGCGAACGCCAGCCCGATCGCGCCCCAATCGTGCATCACCAGGCTCGCGCGCTCGACCTCGAGATGGTCCAGGAAGCGCTCGAGGAAGGCGTCGTACTCCGCGATCGTGTAGCTGCGAGAACCGGGCTTGCCCGAGCGGCCGAACCCCGGAAGGTCGGGGGCGATGCCGCCCGTGCGCTCCAGGAACGGCCTCCAGTAGTCGGAGCTGTCCGGGACGCCGTGCAGGTACACGGGAACGGCGCCGGCCGATGCCCCGGGCGGCGGCTCGGCGCTGCGCCAGAACAGCGGCAGGCCGTCGAGCTCGCCGTCGTGGTCTGAGACCTCGGGCACCGCGCGAGGATATAGCGGCGAAGCCGGCGGGCGGCGAGGCGTGCCGGGTACCGTGGTGGGGATGGCCGAGAGCGAGTGGAGAGCACCCACGCGAGCACGGGTCGCGAGGATGCGCGATCGCCTGCGCGAGGTCTACGGCGTTCCGCTGATGCGGCCGCACGGCCACCCGATCGCCGAGCTGATCCTCACGGTGCTCTCGCAGTCGACGAACGATCGCAACCGCGACGTCGCATACCTGCGAATGCGCGAGCGGTTCCCGACGTGGGAGCAGGTGCGCGACGTGCCCGTCGGCGAGCTCGAGGAGGCGATCCGCCCGGGGGGCATCTCGAAGGTCAAGTCGGCTCGCATCCAGGCGATCCTGCGCGCGATCTCAGACGATCCCCACCGGCCGGATCGGGGAGGCGAGCGAAGCGAGCTCCTCCCGGTGCGCCCGACGCAAGACCTCTCGCTCGACTGGCTGCCGCGCGTCCCACTGGCGCAGGCGCGCGACTATCTGACATCGCTGCCCGGCGTCGGGCGAAAGACGGCGGCGTGCGTGCTGCTGTTCGCCTATGGCCTCCACGACGTGCCGGTCGACACCCACGTCTCACGCGTGGGAACCCGGCTGGGCCTGCTGCGCGCCGGCGCGCCTTTCCACGAGCTGCACGACGAGATGCTCGCTCTGACGCCCCCCGGCCAAGAGCTCGAGCTGCACGTCAACCTCCTGCGTCACGGGCGGCGCACCTGCCATGCTCGCGCGCCGGCCTGTGACGAATGCGCGCTGGCGCGCATGTGCCCGAGTCGCGGGCTGTTTGAGCCTCGCCCCGCCGGCGCCGCTCAGCCGCGCGGCAGCACGGCGAAGGCGATCACCGCATAGTGCAGCCCGGCGGCTGCCAGCACCAGCGCATGGAAGACCTCGTGGTAGCCGAATACGCGCGGCCACGGGTTCGGCCGGCCGCTCGCGTAGACGACCGCGCCGAGCGTGTACAGCAGCCCGCCGGTTGCAATTCCGGCCACGCCAAGCCAGCCGATCGCCGCTGGAAGCTCCCCGATGATCGCCGCCGAGACGCAACCCAATGCGACGTAGACAGCCGCGAGCAGCCACTTCGGCGCGTCGATCCAGACGAGCTTGAAGACGACGCCGCCGAGCGCTCCGGCCCACAGCACGATCAGGATCGTGCTCGCGAGCGATCCCCTCAGAGCGAGCAGCGCCACCGGCGTGTAGGTGCCCGCGATCAGCACGAAGATCATCGAGTGGTCGAGCCTTCTCATCCAGCGCCGGGCGGGCGGGCGCCAGGTGATTCGGTGATAGAGCGCGCTCGTGCCGAGCAGCGCCGAGACCGCCACGGCATAGACCGTCGCGGCCAGCCGGGCGCGCCCGCCCGAGGCGGCCAGGATCAGCGCGACGCCGCAGCCGACGGAGACGAAGAAGGCGTACTGGTGCGAGACGCCGCGTAGGCGCGGCTTCAGGGGCGCCGCCCAGTCCTTGGCGGCCGAGGCGATCTCGACCGGGGTCACATTGGGAAGGTACCGCTTGGCCGGGTCGCCGTGAGCCGGCCCGGACGGGTGTCAGCCCGACTGGCGGGCCGGGGTGCCGGGCGGGGGCGACTGCGCGAGCTTGTCGCGCGCACGCTCGGGGGTGACCTTGACGACATCCCAGGCGAGGCCGATCCGCTCGAGCCCGAGGATCAGCCAGCCGGATGGGTCCAGCTCGTACCAGCGGAGCCCGTGGAAGGCCGACTGCGGGAAGGCGTGGTGGTTGTGGTGCCAGGCCTCTCCGAGCGAGGGAAGGGCCAGCCAGAAGACGTTCGTCGACTCGTCGTCGGTCTTGAATCGGCGGCGTCCGAAGAAATGGCAGATCGAGTTGATGCTCCAAGTGATGTGGTGCACCAGGAAGATCCTCACGAGCCCGCCCCAGAGCAGCGCGCTGAGGCCGCCGGCGACGAGCGATCCGCCGCTCAGCGCGAAGCCGAGCAGGAAGGGGAGGGCAAGGCTGTAGAGGGCGATCAGGGGGAAGCCCTTGTTGATGCGTCGCATCGTGCGGTCTTCCAGGAGATCGCGGGCGAAGCGTTTCGAGGAGGCCTGGCCGTGGGTCTCCCACAGCCAGCCGACGTGCGCATGCCAGAGGCCGCCGACCATGCCTCGAAGTCCCGCTCCCTGGCCGGCGTGGGGGCTGTGCGGGTC
>DASZIU010000093.1:0-17610 GCA_035948815.1 Solirubrobacteraceae bacterium
CAGCCTCGAGCGTTGCCGTGCGATCCGCGCAGCGAAATCCGTCGGCGCAGGATCCTCCACAGGCGGCCCCCCGCGTGGGCGCGCGCCTGGGGCCCAGGGCTCGGCACCGCGGCCCAATACGGCAGCGTCGAGGACCACGCATGCTGCGATGGGGACGGGCGCTGGCTCGGCGAAGGGAGTGCCATACCTCATTTTTGCCCAATTTGCGGACTTTTCAATCTCCCTGGACGCGAGTTCGGCGCAATCGCCGACCCTGCGTACGCCACTTCCCCGACCCCTTGAGCACGCCGGGCAACCGGAGCCAGGCCGCGAGTAGACTCGCAACCCGTGTCCGACGCGGCTCACGGCCTGCCGCTTCCTCGGTTGAACACATCGGGGATGGCTGCGAGCGCTGCGAGCTGGCTGCCGGTCTGGTCCCCGGCGGCGGCGTTGCGGGCCGTTCGCGCGACGATCGTCGTCGCCGGCCTGTTCGCGTTCACCGATCAGGTGATCGGGAACCTGCAGATGGCGACCTTCGCGGCGTTCGGCGGGTTCGCCACGCTCGTGCTCGCCTCCTTCAACGGGACGCGCCGCGAGAAGCTCCGCGCCCACGCGGCGCTCGCCGTCGCGGGAAGCATCCTCTTGACGATCGGCACCGCGGTGAACTCCTCGACCGTGCTCGCCGCTCTCGTGACGGTGCCAGTCACCTTCACCGTGTTCTTCGCCGGCATCGCGGGTCCGAACGCTGCGTCGGGGGTCACCGGCGCGCTGCTGGTCTACGTGCTGCCCGCCGCCTCGCCGGGCACGATCAGCATGGTCCCCGACCGCCTCGCCGGCTGGTGGCTGGCCTCATGCGCCGGGACTCTGATGGTCCTCCTGCTCTCGCCCGGCCGGAGCGGCGACCAGCTGCGCGGCGCTAGCTCGAGGCTCGCGAGGACGCTCGCCGACGAGCTCGATGCGACCCTCGGCGGTGCCGCGGTCGATGACCATCTCGCCGCGACGATCGCGGCGAAGCACGAGCTGCTGGCGCAGTTCACCGCGACGCCGTCCCGGCCGATCGGCCTCGGCACCGCCGACCAGGCGCTCGCGAACGCAGTCGAGCTGCTCGAGTGGTGCACGACGCTCCTGTCCGACGCGGTCCGAGAGCGCGCCGACCTGCGCGAGGCCTCGCCGGCCGACCGCGAGCTGCTGGCCGCCACCGCCGCGGTCCTGCGCTCGGTGTCGATGCTGTTCGCGGGCAGCGGGTCCAGCCCGGACCTCGAGCGCCTCGAGCGCCGCCGCGCGGAGAGCCTCTCCCGATTGGGCGAGCTGCCATCCGAGCAGGAGGACTACGCCGAGGCGGCGCGCGTCTCCTTCCATGCCCACACGATCTCCGTCGCGGTCCTCGCGCTCGCCGCCGATGCCCTCGTCGCATCGGGGCGCTCCGGCCCCGAGCAGGCGGCGACGGATCGCTGGCGCTGGTACCTGGGCGGATCCGCGCCGGCTGCGCCGCGCTCGCGGGTCGCCAGCGCGGCGGCGGTGACGCGCCGTGGCGCCAGCGTGCGCTCGGTCTGGTTCGTCAACAGCCTGCGAGGATCGGTGGCCCTTGCCGTCGCGGTCGCGATCGCAGACCTGAGCAGCGTGCAGCACGGCTTCTGGGTCGTCCTCGGAGCCCTCTCGGTGCTGCGGACGAACGCCGCTTCGACGGGAGCGACCGCGATTCGCGCGCTCGCCGGCACCGCGATCGGGTTCGTGATCGGCGGAGCGCTGCTGGTTGCGATCGGAAGCGACTCGACGGCTCTCTGGGTCGCGCTGCCGGTGGCCGTCTTCGTCGCGGCGTACACGCCCGGCACGGCGCCGTTCGCGATCGGGCAGGCGGCGTTCACGGTCACGATCGCGGTTCTCTTCAACCTCCTGGCCCCGGTCGGCTGGAAAGTGGGAGTGCTCCGCATCGAGGACGTCGCGCTCGGCTGCTCGGTGAGCGTCGTCGTCGGCCTGCTCTTCTGGCCGCGCGGCGTCTCTTCCGTCGTCGGCAACGACCTCGCGGAGGCCTACAGGTCAGGCGCCCGCTACTTGACGCAGGCGGTGGACTGGGCTCGCGGCACGCGCGCCGCAGAGCCTGACGGTGCCGTTGAGGCCATCGTCGCGGGACAGCGTCTGGAGGATGCGCTGCGGGGCTATCTCGCCGAGCAGGGTTCCAAGCGGATCGGCCGTCAGGAACTCTGGCGCCTGGTCGGCGGCTCGATGCGGCTGCGACTCACGGCCCATTCGGTCGCCGGACTGCCGCCCGATGGCGTCGGCGTCGGGCAGGCCGCGAGCGCGCTCGAGCACCGGACGAGCACTCTCGCCGGCTGGTACGAGCGGCTCGCGGAGCTCGTCGACCGGCCTCATGGGCGCTCCTACGCGACCCTGCAGGCGCCGACGTTCGGCCCGGCCGACGTCGTCCAGGCCGGGGCAAACTCGCACTACGGGATCTGGCTGTGCGAGAACCTCGACCATCTCGCCGAGAACCTCGACGAGCTCGTTGAACCCGCCACCCGCGTCGCCGAGATGCGTCGAAGGCCCTGGTGGCGCTAGCGCAGCAGCTGCTCGGCCAAGCGCGCTCCCGGGGCAGACGCCGCGAGCGCTGAGTTGCGCCTCACCCGGGCCGCTCGCCGGGCTCGGACCACATGCGCCCGAGCGCCTCATAGTGCTCGTCGGCGAACGCCCATCGATCCGGCGAGCGCTCGCGGGCGCCGGGACGATGTTCGCCGATCCGGCGCGGTCGCGTGCCCGCGCGGTCCGGCCCGGACTCGGCGTCGCCGCCGGGCCCGATCGGCAGGCTCCCACTTCCCCACAGCGCCCGCAGCGGCGCCCGCAGCCGGCGCGCGGTGATCTGCGCCTTGCGGCGAGCGACGAATTCCGGCGGTGCCGCGTCGAGCCGGGCGCGCGCGCCCCTCAGAAGGACGTCGGCTTGCCGCTCCTCGATGCCGAGGGAACGCGCGACCCCGGCCGTCCCGCCCTCGCGGGCGAGGCCGACAAGCAGGCGGTCGCGCTCTCCTCGCAGCTCATGCCTCTCTCGCGCGAGCGCGAGCCGGCGGGCGACCTCTGTGGCGCCATCACCGTGCACGCCGGCAAGATCTCCCTCGTCAGGCCCAGACCGTTGATCAGCCATGCGAGCGCGAGTATGCCGGACGCGCCGGACGCCTCCGCTGGGCCGCCGGCCGGGTCGCCGGCGGGCGCGCCACGGCCGACCTCGGCGCGATCCATGCCGAGACCACGTGCACGCCCCTGTCGTCGAGGACACGCACCGAGTCAAGGAGGCGCGCGGCGTGCGCCGGCGGCCTGACCCCGTTGTAGAGCCAGACGAGATACTGGTAGGGCCGGTTGCCGAGCTCATACCAATCTCCGATCCGGACCTTCGAGCCGGCGCTCAGGGCCCTCACGCCGTGACGCGCGAGGAAGTAGCGAATCGAGGGTTTGATGACCGTGGTCGAGTAGTCGAGGCTCGAGAGCAGGTTCACGGTGCTTCCCGACGGGATCGCCCGGTCGAGGCTCGAGACCAGGGACGCGGTCGGGCGGTAGACGGCGACGTGTTCGTCCGGCTTCTCTGCCGCGGCCACGGCCGCGGAGACGCCCGCGGTCACAGCCAGCGCCGCGATGCAGGCCAGCACCGCGCGATAGGCGGGCACCTCGACGCCGGCGTGGGCGCCGCCTGTGCCGTCCAAGCCCCCTGCCGCTCCGGCCCCAGCGCCGCCTCCAGCCCAGCGCCGGCGCGCCCAGCCGAGGGCAAGCCAAACAGACCAGGCGAGCATCAGCCACACCCACATCCCGACCTGCGAGCCCCACCACATCGTGTATGCGAGCGTCAGCGTCACCGACGACGCCGAGGGCGTGCTGGCCGCCACGGCGCCGAGCGCCGCGCAGAGCACGAGACCGATGAGCGCGCCGGCGGCGAGGTCACGCCGGCCGCGCATCGCGCCCACGACCGTCACGACCATCAGCGCGACGAGCAGAAGGACGCACGAGATGACGGCATGCGCGGCCGAGGCCTCGCGCACGTCGTACTGGCGCCGCCAGCGATCGATCGGCGTGTAGAGCCACCACGGACGCACTCCGACGGCTCTAACGACCGCATGCCAGCCGACGCTCGGGCCGAGCGTCGCCTTCGGCGTCGTCGCGGTCTGGACGACAAGCGAGATGTTCCCCTGGCGTTCGGTGAGCTGGTCGATGACGGGCGCGCTCCAGCAGAACGCGAGCACGGCGAGCGTGGCGGCACCCCAGAGCAGCAACGAGCGACGCCCCGAGGCGGACCCGGGCGGCGCCCCTCCGCGCGCTTGCGCGGTGGCATCAGGGGCCGTCGAAGACCCCCGAGCGCGGGCACCGGGCGCCGGCGAGCCGCGCGAGCCGGGACGCAGGCGCGAGACGGCCAGGCCACCGAGCGCAACCGCGACCAGGCCGATCGTCGGCGGCAGATAGGTCAGGTTCGCCTGCACCACGAAGCTCGCCGCGAGCGCCGTCAGAGGCAGCAGGCGGTGTTCGCCGCACGCCACCGACCAGCACAGGAAGATCAGCAGCGTGAAGGGGAACAGAGCGGCCGACGGGTTCCAGATGTCGTGGAAGGTCTCGGCCGCGAGTGACTGGCACATCAGCGCGAGGGCGATCGCGGCCCCGAACATCAGCACGACGCCCCCGCGCCGGCGTGCGAGGGCCACGACCCCGAGGATCGCCAGCGTGTTGACGGCCGCGACCGTGAGGGTGATGCTCGCCGCGCTGCCGAAGTGAGCCGGCAGAGCCAGCAGCCAGTAGAGCATCGGGCCGAGGCTGTGCGTGACTTTGCCGGTCACGCGGCCGGCGTAGGAGTACTGGCCGACGAGCGGTGAGTGGGAGGTGAGGACATCCCACGCGCGCGTGGCGACGACGCCCATGTCCGCGGACGGGAGCCAGCCGTCACGCAGCGCTTTGACGGTGGAGGCGATCACCGGCACGGCGGCGGCGAGTCCCGTCGCCAGCGTCAGGGGGCGGCCGCCGAGCCACGCCCAGCGGCGAGGCAGGACGAGCGGGCCGCCGAGGGTGCGATCCCGCGGCGCCGCCCCGAGGCGAGCGTGATGCGGGCCGGCGTCGGTCGCTGGGCTGGCGCTGCTCACGCGTCCTGGAGGCGTCCCGAGGCGCGCAGGCGAGCTGTCGCGATCTCCCGCAGGGCGTCCTCGCGCGAGCCCCAGCCGCCGACCTGCACGTCCTTCCCCTCGAGGTCCTTGTAGATCGAGAAGAACTGCTCGATCTCCTGCCGCAGCAGCAGGGGGAGGTCCTCGATCTCCTCATTGCCGTTCCAGTACGGGTCGGCGATCGGGACGCAGATGACCTTGTCGTCGACTCCCTTCTCGTCGCTCATCTTGAACAGCCCGAGCGGCTTGACCGGGATCAGGCACCCCGAGAAGGTGGGTTCGTGAAGGCACACCAGCGCGTCGACCGGGTCGCCGTCCTCGGCGAGCGTGTCGCGCAGGTAGCCGTAGTCGGCGGGGAAGGTCGCGGCGGTCATCAGCAGGCGATCGAACTTGATTCCCCCGAGCTCGGGGTCGTACTCGTACTTGTTGCGCGACCCCTTCGGAATCTCGACGACGCAGACGAGGGATGAGCCCGGCTCGATCATCGCCCCAGGATAAAGCCGCGGCCCGCGTACGTTTCGGCGCCGCCTCTGAGCGGGCGCCGGCGAGAGCGCGGCGGCTCGGAAGCGACTTCGGCGTTGACGGGCGCGGCGCGAGCGCCGCAGGTTAGCCCGACAGGACGGCCAGTGGCTCGGCCCAGGCAGGCCCGATCCACCGTGCAAGGGCCTCTGGGTCGGTCGTGGGCCGCGCGAGCAGGTAGCCCTGGACCGCCTGGAGGCCCATCTCGCGGACCGTCTCGAGGTCCACCGGCCGCTCGACGCCCTCGGCGATCACCTGCGCGCCGAGATCGGCCGCCAACGTGACGAACGCGCCGACCGCGACGCGGCGGGCGTGGTCGTCGGCGATACCGTGGATCAGCGAGCGGTCGACCTTGATGAAGTCGGGGCGCAGCTCGAGCACGTGTCGCAGCGACGCATAGCCGGCGCCGGCGTCGTCGACCGCGATGCGCAGCCCCCGCTCGCGCAGCGGCTTCAGCTCGCGGTGGAGGTCCTCGTAGCACTCGACGACCGCGTGCTCGGTGACCTCGACGACGACTTTGTCCAGCGCTATGTCCTCACGGAGGTTGGCCCTGTGCGCAAGCTCCACCAGCGCGCCCGGCGACAGGTTGAGCGCGAGAAACTGCTCGGGGCCCAGTCGCGCGAGGACCTTCCACGCCTGAACGACGACGAGCCGTTCGAGTTCCAGGGCGAGGCCGAGGCCGTCGGCCGCGAGCAGAGTCCGGTCGGGGCTCGCGAACGGCGCGGGGAACCGCGCCAGAGCCTCGACCCCGATGCAGCGGTTCGTCTTCAGGTCAACGACGGGCTGAAACGCGACATCCAGGTCCTCCGTCTCGATCACGCGCTCGATGTCGGCCCGCACGCGTTCCAGGCTGCGCTGCTCGTCCAGGTCGAAGACGACCAGCTCGGCGAGCATCGACATGAAGCGCACGTCGCGCTCGTCGAGCGTCGGGTCGGGAGTGTGACCGAGACCGCAGAGCGTCCCGTAGATCGTCTGATCGGAGAGTCGCAGCGGGACGCCGATGAACGACCCGATCCGCGCTTCACGGGTCAACGGCAGGTGTGCGACTCGATCGTCGGCGGCCGTGTCGGGAATCACGTTGGGCAGCTCGCCCGTGAGCAGCCGCTCGCAGTAGGTCGCCTCCGCCGGTGGACCGTCACCCACCGTGACCTTGAAGGACGCGGCGTCGCCCGCGACGGCGCGGAATATCTGCCGGCCATCTTTCAGCTCCGCGATGTAGACGACGTCGAGTTCGAGATGCCGGTGTGTCAGCTCGACGACTCGGTCGAGTCCCACGCGGCCCGTCTCGAATCCAAGCAGTCCACTCACGATGCCGGCATCTTTCGATCGCGTTTCCCCGTGGCGGAGAACGCATCGGCTCGACGCCCTCCCGGGATGTGCACTTGGTTCATCGGGTTTTCTGCGAGTTGCCTTGAGCGACCTCCCCGGACGGATGACAGTTCGACGTGACGGCTGTCGCGGGCCTCCGGCTCGCGGTTGTCGCAGGCCGCCCACTCGCCGGCGGCGGGCGCGACCCCGACGTCCTAATCTGTGCTCATGGCCGTTATCGATGTGTCCGAGGCAGACTTCGCAGAGCAGGTTCTCGAGCGCTCGCGCACGGTACCCGTCGTCGTCGACTTCTGGGCCGAGTGGTGCGCGCCATGCCGGCAGCTTGGTCCGCTGCTGGAGGATGCGGCCCGGGCGCGTGAGGGCAAGGTCGTGCTCGCCAAGCTCGACACCGACGCGAACCCGAACGTCGCCCAGGCTTTCCAGATTCGCGGGATCCCCGCGGTCAAGGCCTTCAAGGACGGTCGCGTGGACGGCGAGTTCGTCGGCCTCCAGGGACGGCCGGAGGTCGAGCGGTTCTTCGACGCGCTGCTGCCCTCCGAGGCGGATGAGCTCGTCGCGACGGGGGACGAGGCGGCGCTGCGACGCGCCGTGGAGCTCGAGCCGGGCCGAGCCGATGCGGCGGTGCCGCTCGCGCGGATGCTGCTCGGCCGCGGCGAGACCGATCAGGCGCTCGAGCTCCTCGAGCCGGTGCGGGGAAGCTTCCAGGCCGACGGCCTGGCGGCACGGCTGCGCCTGGAACGCGACGGCAGGCTCGCAGACGCGTTCGCGGCTCTTGACGAGGGAGAGGTCCAGCGCGGCCTGCAGGAGCTGCTCGAGGCGCTCAGCGCGAGCAACGGCGACCGCGAGGAGATCCGTCGCGTGATCGTGGGCGAGCTCGATGCTCTCGGTCCCGAGGACCCGGTGGCCCGAGAGACGCGCCGTCGGCTGGCCACGGCGCTGTACTGATCGCACCGCCGGGCGCCACCCGGGCGTTCGCTCAGCGGCCGGCGAGGGGCGCGACGTAGCGAAGGAACGGCTCGCTGTCGAGGCCGCGACCTGTCGCCCGTTCGACCAGCGGGACGGTGTCCAGACGGCGTCCGTGACGGTGGACGTGCTCGGCCAGCCAGCGCTGGATCGGGACCACCTCGCCGCGGCGCAGGTTCTCCTCGCGCGGCCCCAGCTGCGCCTCGATCGTCTCCCAGAGCTGTGCCGCGATCAGACAGCCCAGGGCGTAGCTCGGGAAGTATCCGAAGCTGCCGGCGCCCCAGTGGATGTCCTGCAGGCACCCCATCGCATCCGACGGGACCTCGAGCGCGAGCAGGCGTCGCATGCCGTCTCGCCAGGCATCGGGGAGACCGCCGACCTCCAGGTCACCTTCGACCATCGCCAGCTCGAGCTCGAAGCGCAGGATGATGTGCAGCGGATAGGTGAGCGGATCGGCCGAGACGCGGATCAGCGTGCGTTCGACACCGACGAGGCTCGCATGCAGCTCGGCCGCGGACACCGCGCAGCCCGCCTTCTCGAGCTCACCGGCGAGCACCTCCGCGAAGCCGCGGTTGCGCGCCACGTGATTCTCCCAGAGCTTGCTCTGGGACTCGTGGACCGACATCGAGGTCCCGAACCCGAGATTCGTGCGCTCGAGCGCCGGATCGACCTGGCGCTCGTAGAGCGCGTGTCCGTACTCGTGCAGGGAGCTGAGCAGCGACTCGACGTCGCCGTCGAGGTAGCGGGTCGTCAGGCGCGTGTCGCGGCGCCCCATCCACGACGTGAACGGGTGCGCGGAGACGTCGACGCGCCAGCTCGCCTCGTCGACTCCGATCCGCCGCAGGGTGCCTGCCACCGCCGCCTGCTGCGCGCCGACCGGGACGGCGAGCCGGCGGCGCGGCGAGCGGAGCACCGCCTCATCCACCAGCGGCGGCAGAGCCTGCGCGAGCTCGGCGAACACGCGTCGCAGCTCGACCGTTCGCAATCCGAAGTCGTAGTCGGCGAGCAGCGCGTCGTAGGTCGACTGGCCGTCCTCGGCGACGCACTCCCCGTATGCCCGCGCCAGCTCGACGTTGCGCTCGAGCGCCGGAGCGAACCAGGCGAAGTCGTCGCGCGCGCGGGCCTCCTGCCAGCGCTCCTGGCCCTCGGCCTGGGCACGCGAGAGCTCCTCGGCCAACTCGGGCGGAACGCGCCGCGCGCGCTCCCAGTCGCGGCGCGCGAGGCGGACGATGTCCCGGTCCACATCGCCGAGATCGGCATCGTCGAGCTCCGCGAGCCAACCGCCGATCTCCTCGGCGGTGCCACGTTCGTGGGCCAGGCGTGCGAGCACGCCGAGCTGGAACGCTCTCGCCGGTGCGCCCTCGCTCGGCATCATGACCAGCTGGTCCCACTTGGCCAGCATCTCGAGCGCGGTGAGATCCGCGAGCTCCGCGACGCGTTCGTGCAGGCTCTCGAGCGCCGACATGCCATGAAGCGTATGCACCCCGCCCGCGACCCGCCGCCGCCGCCCGGCCGCGGCGTCGCTCGCGGCGCTCGCGGCGGCGGGGATCGGTCGTCCTGCGGCTAGATTGGATGTATGGCAATGACTTGGCGGCTCGACACCGAGACGAAGGGCACAGGCGCCCACATAGCGCCCCTCGAGAAGGCGTCTGACCGCGGCGAGGACCGAGAGCTCGCGACGGTCACGCTCGAGCGACCGCCGCGTCCCGCCGTCCCGCCCGAGCCGGTTGAACCGCTGCGGTTCAAGGTCGTCGACGTCCGCAGCTCCGAGGTGCTGGCGGAGGGCGCCGACACCCGTGAGACAGTCGACGTGCTCGAGGCCATGGGCAGCGTCGTCGACGTTCGAATCTACGTCTGGATGCAGCGGGCCGCGCGCTGGCGTCTGCTGACGCTCGACGAGCAGCGGGCGCTGTGGCGGTTCCGCGGCCGCGCGCGGACGTAGTCGCGGGGGCGGCGTGCGCTGGGGGCGGGAGTCGGCGAGCGGCCCGAGCGAGGACGACGCCCGCGCACGTGTGCGATGGGCCGCCGGCCCCGAGGACGTGAGTGGCGCGATCGCGGTCAGGGAGGAGGTCTTCTGCCGCGAGCAGGGAGTCCCCCGCTCCGAGGAGCTCGACGGACTCGACGATCGCGCGCTGCACCTGGTCGCCCTCGACCCCGACGGCGAGGTGATCGGCACGCTGCGGCTGCTGATCAGCGGAAGCGAGGCGAAGATCGGTCGCGTGGCGGTGGAACGTGAGTGGCGCCGCCAGGGGATCGCCTCGCTGATGTTGCAGAGCGCGCTCCGGGAGGCGCGCGAGCGCGGATGCCTCAGCGCACGCCTCGCCGCCCAGACGCGCGCGACGAGAGTCTACGAGCGGGCTGGCTTCTCGATCGAATCCGAGCCGTTCGAGGAGGCCGGCATCGCCCACGTGTGGATGGGCCGCGAGCTCGCCCGGGCCGGCTGAGGCGCGTCACGGCGCTCCGGCGCCGGGAGCGCGGCTCAGCAGCACTCCCTCGGCGTCCGGCGCCCTCAGCGTGCTCGGCGACCGGTCGGGCCGGCGGGCTGCGTGGTCGCCCGCCGGCTGCGCCGCCGCGACGGAAAGGCGACGTCCACCATCGTTCCTTCGGCTTCACCGGCGAGGACCAGGCCCACCAGCCCTCCATGCGACCGGGAGACGGGCGTGAAGCTGCGAACCGTGTTGCCGCCGGCGTCGAGCCACTCCACCCTCCGGGGCACGAGCTTGGCGACGAGCGCCCGCGCCCGGTCGAGGAATGAGCGCACGAGCGCGGCATGACGGCCCGCGCTCAGGTGGCTTGCACCCTTGAGCAGGCCTTTGAGCTGCGCACGAACTTCCCCGATCAGTTTCCGCGGCGGCGTGAAGCTGTAGGAGTTGCTGGTGGCGGCTGCGGTGACGACCGCGCCGCCCCGATAGAGGAGGCGGACCGTCGCGACGCCGTCGGGGACGAGTTCGATCACCTCGGAGCGCGCGGACGCCGTTTCGGCCAGCCGTTCGCCGGTCTGGATCGCCGCGAACGGCTGGCATTGTGCACCTGGGTACGGCGGTCGGCGCGGCCCCACCTCCTCGATGCAGTACACGGGTTCGGTTTCCCGCTTACGTTGTTCAGCCAGCAGTTTCGCGGCGAACTTGCGCAGGCGCTTCGGAAGGCACCGTGCGGGTGGTACCGGATATCCGCGTTCGAAGGCCGGTAGGAGAAAGTAGCGCTCACCGTCTGCGTTCCTGCTCAACTGCCGGATCTCATCGGGGTAGTACACGCGCAGCCTGTAGCCGAGGTCTTCGGCCAGCGGGTTGATCGGCGGCGGCGCGTCTTCCGGAAGGCCGGGACGACGCAGCACGCCGTACATCGCAGTCACCGTCGAGGCGAAGGGACCCGTCGAGGCGGCTGGGAGCGTCTGCTGGCCGAACGCTTCGATCACGTGGGAGCACGCACCTCGGGTGCGCACGCCGGCCCCGGCGCTCGGCGCGGGGCAGGCGCCCGCGGCGCCCAGGGCCAAGACCGCGGTGGCCATCCAGGCCCGCCTTGATGCCCTGCCCCCCATGGGCGGAACAGTATCGCCCGCAGCGCGGCATGTAGCCTCCCCGCCTTGCCCGCTCCGTTCGTCCACGAGCTTCGCGTCCGCTACGGGGAGTGCGACCCGCAGGGCATCGTCTTCAACGCGAACTACCTGCTCTATTTCGACGTCGCCTTCACCGAGCTCTGGCGCGCGGCGGTGGGCCCGTGGCAGGAGATGGTCGCCATGGGCGTCGACGCGGTCGTCGCGGAGGCGAACCTCGAGTTCCGCGCGCCGGCGCGCTACGACGACGAGCTCAAGCTCTGCGCGCGGATCGCGAGCCTCGGGCGAACGGCGATCACGACGGAGATCGACGTGATGCGCGGCGAGGAGCTGCTCGTCGCCGGGCGCCTGCGGCACGTGTGCGTCGCGACGGACACGTGGGAGAAGACGGACGTGCCCGGCTGGGTGCGCTCCGGGCTGGAGCGGTTCTCCGCGCCTGGGCGGGGATAGGATCGCTCCGAGTGCAGGGACGGCAGGGTCAACCGGCTGGCGCACCCCGACCGGGGCTCTACCTTCACCATCCCGCCTGCCTCGAGCACGACCCACGCGCCTACTCGCCATACCACCCGGACACGCCCGAGCGCCTGATCGCGATCGAGCACACGCTGGAGGAGAACGCGTGGGCGGGCTGGCGGCGGGGCGAGGCCCCCGCGCTCGAGGACGCCCTGCTCGAGCTGGTCCACACGCGCGGGCACGTCGAGCGGATCAGGGAGCTCTCACTCGCGGGTGGCGGCGCGATCGACGCGGACACCTTCGTCGGCGAGGCGTCCTACCGCGCCGCGCTGCACGCCGCGGGGGGCGCCTGCGAGATGACGCGCCAGTTGCTGGGCGGTGAGGAGCGGCTCGGCTTCTGCGGCGTGCGCCCGTCCGGCCACCACGCCGAAGCAGACCGTGCGATGGGCTTCTGCCTGTTCAACAACATCGCCGTCGCGGCCGAGCTTGCGGTCCGCGAGCTGGGCGCTGAACGCGTGTTCATCCTCGACTGGGACGTGCACCATGGCAACGGCACGGCGGAGATCTTCCGCCACCGCCCCGACGTTCTGTTCGCGAGCATCCACGAGGGTGGGATCTACCCCGGCACGGGCCCGCTGGGCGACGTCGGCTCGGGCGCCGGCGAGGGCTACACGATCAACCTGCCGGTCCCCGGCGGCTCCGGGGAGGAGCTCTGGCTCTCGCTGCTCGAGTACATCGTGCTTCCCGTGGCCCGCTCCTTCGAGCCCGACCTGATCCTCCTCTCGGCAGGCTTCGACGCGCACCGCCTGGATCCGCTCGCGGGTTGCAGGCTCGAGACCGACTCCTTCGCGGAGATGAGCCGCCATCTGCGCGCGCTGGCCGGCGAGCGGGGCACCCCGCTCGGGGCGGTCCTCGAGGGCGGCTACGAACCGCAGGCGCTCGCCGGGTCGGTCCTCGCGACGCTCGAGGCGCTCGGCTCCGAGGAGCCGCCGCGATCGGCGGCGCCCGAGGCGGCGCTCACCTCGCGAGCGGCCGCGCAGTTCGCGCACTACTGGCCGCTGTAGGCCGCCGGGCGCGCGGGAGCCGGCTCGGCCACGATCAGGCTGGCGGCGCTCTGTCTGATAGACCCCGGGCGATGGGGACAGAGCAGAACGCCACGCGACCAAGGCGCCGGCATCTGCGCCGCCGCCTGATCGTCGTCGCGGTCTTCGTCCTGATGGGGGGCCTGGTCGTATTCGCCCTCTCTCGCCTCGAACTGAGCAAGATCGGGCACGCGCTCGTCACCGCTCAGCCGGGCTGGATCGCGCTCGCCGTCGTGCTGATGATGCTCTCGCTGTTCATGCGCGCCTGCTCGTGGCACAGCGCGCTGCGGGCTGCGTTGCCTGACAGCGAGATCCGGTGGCCTCCCGTGATCCGCGCGACGATGATCGGCGTGATGGCGTCGGCGGTCTTTCCGGGACGGGTCGGAGAGCCGACCCGGGTGGTGGTCCTATCTCGCGATCTCGACGGGCCCACGCGCCGGCTGCTGCCGGTGATCGCCGGCACCGTCTTCTCGCAGACCCTGATCAACCTGATCGCGCTCGCGATCCTCGCCGGAGTCACCTTCAGCAGCGTGTCGCTGTTCAACGGCAACGTCGCGGGCGAGGTCACCGCGGTGGCGATCCCCCTGGCGGTCGCGGCGCTCGTGCTCGCGGGACCTCGCGTGATGTCGTTCGCGGAGCGCTCGCGCTCTGCTCGTATCGCCGGCGCGGCGGACCGGGTCGCGGCGCTGCTGAGCCTCGCGCGCCAGGGGCTGCGGGTCTTCGCGACGCCGCGCTACGGGGCGCTGGCCGTCGGGTTTCAGCTGCTGGCGTGGGTGCTTCAGTGGCTCGCCTGCTACATGATCATCCTCGCCCTGCGCCTGGACGCCGACGCGACCGCGGCGGCCGCCGTGCTGCTCGCGGTGAACGTGAGCGCGATCCTCCCGGCGACGCCGTCGAACGTCGGCGTCTTTCAGGCCGCCTGCCTCGTGGTGCTCGCCGCCTACGGCATCGGGGCGGGCCCGGGCCTCGCCTACGGGATCATCCTGCAGGCGGTCGAGGTCGGGACGGCCCTCGCGCTCGGCATCCCGGCGCTGCTCGCGGAGGGCCTCACGCTCGAGGACCTGCGCGTCAGGCGGGAGCCCGAGAGCGGCTAGCCCGCGAGCGCGCGCAGCGACTCGCGCAGCGAGTGGGTCGTCTTGAGCACGGCCGTGGGCTCGTAGCCGCAGTGCGCCATGCAGTTCTCACACCGCGGATCGCGCCCGCGGCCGTACTTGCTCCAGTCGGTCGTCTCGATCAGCTCTTTGTAGGTCTTCGTGTAGCCGTCGGCCATCAGGTAGCACGGCCGCTGCCAGCCGAACAGCGAGTAGCTGGGGATCCCCCAGGCGGTGCAGTCGAATTCGGCCTTGCCCTCGAGGAAGTCGAGGAACAGCGGGCTGTGATTCAGGCGCCACTTCTTGCGCCGGCCGTCGGCGAACGCCTCGCCGAACAGCTTGCGCGTCTGCTGCACGCCGAGGAAGTGCTCCTGGTCGGGCGCTTTCTCATACGCGTATGCCGGCGAGATCATCATCTCGTCGACTTCGAGGTCGTCGTTGAGGAAGTCGAGCACCTCGCGCACCGTCTTCGGCGAGTCGTGCGTGAAGAAGGTCGTGTTCGTCGTCACGCGGAAGCCCGCCGCCTTCGCGGCCTTGATCGCCGAGACCGCCTTGTCGAATACGCCCTCGCGCTCGACCGAGGCGTCGTGGCGCTCCTGCAACCCGTCGATGTGGATCGCCCACGAGAAATAGGGGCTCGGCTTGAAGTTCTCGAGCTTCTTCTCGAGCAGCAGGGCGTTCGTGCAGAGGTAGACGAACCGCTTGCGCTTGATCAGCTCGGCCGCGATCACGTGAATCTCGGGGTGGATCAGCGGCTCGCCACCCGCGATCGAGACCATCGGCGCGCCGCTCTCTTCGATCGCCCCGAGCGCCTGCTCGACGGGCATCCGCCGGCGCAGCTCGTGCTCCGGGTGCTGGATCTTGCCGCAGCCCGAGCACGCGAGGTTGCACTGGAACAGCGGCTCGAGCTCCACGATCAGCGGGAACCGCTCCCGTTTGGCGAGCCGCTGGCGCATGAGGTACCACCCCATGCGCGTGCTCTGCCTCATGCGCACCGCCATCGGCCTACCTTATCCCGCCCGTGACCACTCGTGAAGGGACCGCGCGACGTTGCGCAGCGATCTTGCAGCCCGCAGGGCTCCCGCGGCGGCCTGCGGGCGCAGCAGCTCGTGCGAGGGACTGTCCAGAACGACGCGCACGACGGCGAACGGCCGCTCGGCGGCGCCCGCAGCGAGCCACACGGACTCCATGTCGACGGCCACCGCGCCCCCGGCGTGAAGCTCTGCCCGGCGCTCGCCGAGCGCGAGGCGCGAGACGCACGCGATCCTGCCGGCCCGCACCTTCATCCCGCGCCCGGCGAGCATGACGAGCAGCTCGGCAACGCTCCCGCATCGCACCGCCGCCTCCTCGTGCCCCTCGTCGGGCGCCGCATACACCTCCTCCGCCACGATCACTTCGCCCGGCTCGGACGTCCCGTCGAGACCGCCGCAGAAGCCGAGCACGAGCAGCGCATCTGCCCGCTCCTTCGCGAGCGCCGCCGCCGCCGTCCTCGACCGCGCGGGCCCCATGCCCGTCTTGCGCACGCGCGCGCCGCGCGCGGCGGAGGAGATCAGCGCTGCCTCGATCCTCATCGGCGTGGCGATCAGCAGGTCGTTCATGGGGCCATCCAGGAGACGGCCGCCGCGGCGCTCGCGCGCCCTGCGCCCCTTGCGCCCGGTCGGTCGCCGCCCGCACCCGAGCGGAGCTCGAGCGCCCTCAGGGCCGAGCGCGCGGCCGCGTGCCCGCTGAGCACCGCCCCCTCGAGCGTGGCGGGCCAGCCGGTCGCGGTCCAGGCACCCGCGAGGAAGAGGCCCGGCACCGCGGTCACCGGCCCGGGCCGCAGCGCCCCCGCGCCGGGCACGGCACGGAACGTCGCCGCGTGCTCCCTGCTCGCCACAAAGCACTCGAGCTTGGCAGCGCGAGCCCGCGGAAGCAGCTCCGCGATGGCGGGCACGTAGAGCTCGCGGAGCGCGTCGACGCTCATCCCCATCTCGCGATCGGCCCCCGACAGCGAGACCGCCAGGTACTGCGAGCCGGCGGGCGCTCCGCCCGCAGCCGTTCGATCGAAGAGGTACTGGACCGGAGTGCCGACCCCCGCTGCAAACGGCTCGTCGCACACCGGCCTGTCATAGACGACGTGGAGGTTGACGATCGGCGAGCTGCCAAGCGCACGCAGCCCGCGCGCGAGATCGGGAAGCATCGGCTCGAGCAGCGCCGCCGCTCGCGCGTGCGGGACCGCGACGATGACGGCATCCGCGCTCAGGAGCTCCTCCCGGGCGCTCGCCGGCGCCGCCTCCCGCCGGTCGTCCTCGCCCGCCCCGGCCGAGCCCTCCTCCCGGCCTCCGCGGCCGTGCACCCGCAGCCCGGCGCCGTCGGGCGTGAGCTGCTGCGCGCGCCATCCGAGCCTGACCTCGACGCCGGCGCGCCGCAGCTCGTGGCGCGCGGGCTCGCCGATCGTCTGCTCGAGCGTCCCGGCGTGAAAGCCGATGTCGCCCGCGTCGGCGCTCGAGAGCAGTCCGGTCCGGAAGACGAAGGCCGCCAGCTCGAGTGAGGCCTCGGCGGCGGGGAGGTTCAGCGTCGGCAGGGCGATCAGGTCCCACAGCGCCGCGATCGCGCCGGCGCTCTGGCCGTGGCGGGCGAGCCAGTCGCCGAACGTCTGAGCATCGAGCGCCTGCGTCTCGCGCGGCAGGCGCATCAGCGCGAGCGCGGCGCGCGCGGCGGCGAGTCGCTCGCGGCGGCTCAGATACCGGTAGCCAAGCAGCGTCCCGGCGAGATGCAGCGGCGCGGGCAGCCGCCCCCGGAGCAGCCGCGCGGGCGGCGCGCCGGGCCTCAGCACGGGGATCTGCAGGCGCGGCTGGACGTGGACGTGCGCCTCGCTCCCGAGCCTGCCGAGCAGGCCCCGGTAGGCGGCGCAGCAGCGCAGGAAGACGTGCTGGCCGTTGTCCATCCGAAGGCCCTCGCGCTCGAAGGTGTAGGCGGCGCCGCCGAGCCGGCGCCTGACCTCCAGGAGCGTGACGTCGGCTCCCGCGTCGGCGCAGTCGAGCGCCGCCGTGATCCCGGCGAGCCCGCCGCCGATCACCACCACGCGGCTCACGCGCCCGCTCCCAGCACGCTCCGCGCCGCGACGACCGCCTTCTCGCGCGCGGGCAGCGACATGCGGGCGCCCGCCGCTAGCTCGGGGTGGGCCTCGATGCGGAACAGCAGCCGCCTGTAGATGCCGGCCATCGCCAGCACGCAGGCCGCGCTGCGTCGATCGAGCAGCGGCGCGAGCCGCAGGCCGCGCTCGAACCACTCCTGCGCGCGGTCGGCCTCGAAGCGCATCAGCTCGTACAGCCTCTGCGACGGCGGCTGCGCGCCCGCAGCCGACCCCGACCCGTTTCGGGTCACCGCGGCGAGCACGGCCGGCGCACCCGCCAGCGAGCTCTGCTCGTCGATCAGGTGAAAGCGCCGCAGATCCTCGCCCGGTAGATAGACGCGCCCGTTCTCGGCGTCCTCGCGGAGGTCGCGCAGGATGTTGGTCAGCTGCAGGGCGACGCCGA
>DASZIU010000094.1:0-4106 GCA_035948815.1 Solirubrobacteraceae bacterium
CACCTCGCGTCAGTCGCGTCCGCGTGGCCGCGCGTGAGGGCGAGCGACGGGACGACGGTCGACGCGTCGATCGGTCCCGAGCGCGGCGCTCCGACTCGGATCGCGATCCTCAGCGGGTTCACCGAGGGCTGGTACGAGGTCATCCATGCGAGCGGGAGGGCTGACCGCGTGACGTGGGACGCCCGCAAGCTCCCGTTCCTGTGGTTCTACGGCGAGTTCGGCGCGACGAAAGACGCTCCTTACAACAGGTTTTACACGCTTGCGTTGGAGCCATTCTCCCGCAATCCCTACTCCCGCAACCGCCTGGCCGCATAGGAGCGCAATGTCCCACCACTTTGACTACCCGCAAAACGAAACGCTGGATATCAGCGACGCCTTCGTCTTCGCCGGGCCTGGCGACCGCCACGGCCCGCGCACGGTATTCGGGATGAATACCTCGCCGACCTACGGCAAGCCGTGGGACCCCAAGGGTTATTACGAGCTGAAGATCGACACCAATGGCGACTATGTCGAAGACATCACGTATCGGGCGACCTTCCCGATCGGTCCCGGCGGCAAGCAGCACGTGCAGATCGCCGAGCTCACCGGCGCCGAAGCCACCAGCCGCCATGCCAAAGGCAAGATCATCACCCCCCGCCACACCCCCATCGGAGAGATCGTCGAACTCGCCGGTGGGATCAAGCTGTTCGCCGGAAAGCGTCTTGACCCGTTCTACAACTTCATCCCCAATCCAGTCGCGTCGGCCAAGGCCCTTGCGACCGGCACTTTTCCGAACTACAACGCCCTGCGTCCCGACAGTGACTCGTTCGCGAGTTCCGCCGTCCGGGTCTACGTGCTCGAGCTTCCCGTTAAGGTCACCGGCACTCGCCTGTCGCACTACTGGGGCAACACCGCGTACTTCGATAAGGGTCACCACACCTGGGTCCAGGTCCAGCGCGCCGCAAAGCCGAACATGTCGACCTTCTTCGACTTCGCCAATGGTTCGGCACACGTTGACTACGCGGCCACCTTCCCCAAGGACGACCTCAAGGGCAGGCCGGCTGATCCCGCGACCGACAACGCCTCGGGAGTCTGGGGTCAGGTGAGAGACAACATCGCAGCGGTCGTCCAAGCCGGTGGAACCTATAGCAACCCGCCGCACAGCTACTCCACCGCACGGGCTTACGGGGCGTGGGCGGCAGACCAAATGCTTCCCGACGTCCTCAGCTTCACACCCGGGCACGTCGCCAACTGGAACCCATGGGAAGGCGATCGCAACGGCAAGGGCCTGAGCGAGGATATTGCCTCCAACGTCATCAAGATGATCGTCAACCAGGACTTCTCCTCGGGGCTCAAGCCGGGGCCGCTCCTCGATTACTTCCCATATCTCGCCCCGCCGCCGGCCGTTGATATGCCGCCGCCGGCGGAATGACCCGCGTCCACCACAGCTCAGACACTCATTGAGCGCAACTGCATTGAGGGTCGACAGAACGGACGTCCAGCTCAGCGCCCCAGTGGCGGAGCGCTGAGCCGTCCGCGTACGGGCGATGCGTCCACCGAACCATCGCCGTCGGCGACGTGCCTGGTGAGATGCACACGAGTTTGTCGAAGTCGCCCTTGACGCCGATCCTCTCGAAAGGTGACCCACATGCTCAGCGGTCTCGAAAACCCAACGCATCTACTGCTTGTGTTCCTTGTCGTCCTGCTGATCTTCGGCGCCAAAAGGCTTCCGGAGATCGGGCGTGGCCTCGGTAGCGGCATCCACGACTTCAAGAAGGCGCTGACCAGCCCCGGGGAGGCTGCGCCCGAGGAAGAGCATGAGGTTTCCGGACTGTCAGCACGCGCCGGCGTGGTCCCCGAGCACTCACCGGCACCGGTTCGACACCACCCCGCGTCCCGGCCCGAGGAGCAGCCTGCGAGGTGAGCTCCAACCACTCCGGGTGCGGTCATCAAGCGCTGTTGCGACGGCCTGTTTATGCATCTGTTTCGACGCGCGCCCGCGCCATGAAGCCGAGGCCCGACCGGCGCCGCGAAGCCGCGAGCTACCCACCAGATGAGCGCGCTCGCGCGCCGAACCCTGCAGAGCAACCAACCTTGAGAGGTCAGAGACCATGTCGACTTGGCTGATCACCGGATGTTCAACCGGCCTCGGTCGGGCGCTGGCGCAAGCGGCCCTGGCACGGGGCGATGCCGTCGCTGCGACCGCTCGCGATGCAGCCTCGATCCTGCAGTTGGTCGACGCTTACCCTGAGACTGCACTCGCCCTTGCGCTCGACGTCACTGACCGCGGGCAGATCACACGGGCTGTGCGCGCGGCGCAAGAGCGATTCGGCGGCATCGATGTTCTCGTCAACAACGCCGGCTACGGCTACCGTGCCGCCGTCGAGGAGGCGGATGACAGCGACGTGCAATCGCTGTTCGCCACGAACTTCTTCGGCCCAGCCGCCATGATCAAGGTCGTCCTCCCGGACATGCGCGCCCGCCGTCACGGCACGATCGTGAACATTTCCTCGATCGGGGCGCGACGCTCCCCGCCGGGGTCCGGCCACTACGCGGCGAGCAAAGCCGCGCTGGAAGCATTGACCGGCTCGCTGCGCAAGGAGGTCGGGCCGCTTGGCATCGCTGCGATGATCGTCGAGCCTGGCGCGTTCCGTACCGACTTCTCGGGCCGTTCCGCCGCAATCCCCCCGTGCGATCGATGACTACGCCGCGACGGCCGGCCCGCGCCGGAAGGAGAACGACACCTCAGACGGCACTCAGCAAGGCGATCCCGCCAAGGCAGCTCAAGCCATCATCACGGCCGTGGACAGCTCAGATCCGCCGCTCATGCTCGTTCTCGGGCCTGACGCGCTGAGCACCTTTCGGGAATCCCTCGATGCGCTGAGCTCGGATCTGAACGCGTGGGAGCATCTCAGCACAAGCACCAGCTTCGACACCTGAGACGGCCTCGCGGTGCTCTGCCTGCGGGCATAGGGAGTCAGCGAGCAGCTGACCGATGTTCGGCGCCGGCCGCGATCGTCACTGCGCCCGAGGAAGGCCGATGACGGTTGCAGGCTGTCTGCCCGCGCCGGGGTGGCCCCCGAGCACTCAATTGACTGTTAGGGGGATGCGCCGTTTCCGTTGATGTCAGACAGCGCCGCGCGGAGCTCCTTGCGGGAGCTGATCCCGAGCTTGCCGAACATCTTGGTGAGGTGCCATTCGACCGTCCGTGGGCTGAGGAAGAGCTGGGCGGCGATCTCGGGGTTCGTCTGCCCGTCGGCCGCCAGGCGTGCGACCTGCGCCTCCTGCGGGGTCAGGTCGTCGAGCGTCTCGACGGTGCGCTTGCGCACCGTCTCGCCGGTGGCCTGTAGCTCGCGGCGGGCACGCTCGGCGAACGCCTCTGCGCCCATGTCCGCGAGCATCTCGTGAGCGATTCGCAGCGGCTCGCGAGCGTCTACCCGTCGGTGCTCGCGGCGCAGCCACTCGCCGTAGAGCAGGTACGCTCGGGCCAGCGTCTGGGATCCGCGGATATGGATGCGCGACAGTCGTTCGATCGCTTCTCGGTAAAGCCGCTCGGCCATGGCTCCCTCGGCAAGCATCGCTGCCGCGCGCGCGTGGATCCCAAGCGCCCAGTCCGTGCCGGCGGCGTGCACAAGCTCACCGAGCTGGGCGAGCGGACCCGTCGCGCGCTCCACCTGATCGCTGCGCACGGCCGCCTCGATCAGCTCCGCCAGCACCCAGATCGACTGCCCCAGCCCGTGCGTGTCCTCGGCCGCCCGCTCGGCCGCCGCCAGCGCGTCGTCGTAGCGACCAAGCCCGTTGTAGCGCTGCGCGCTGCCCCACTCGTTGGCAAGGAGCCAGAGCCCCTCGCCGCGTCGCAGCACTTCCTCCTGGCGCGCCTCGATCAGCGCGACCGCCTCGGCGTCGCGTCCGCGCCAGTTGGCCAGTGTGATCGAGGTGCGCTGGGCGAGGTGACCGCCCGTCGCCTCGACGACGGTCTCCGCCTCCGCGGCAAGCGATGTCGCGACCCCGAACCTTCCCGAGAGCAGCTCGACGACCACACGGTCGGTGAGCGCGACGGGCAGCATCGAGAACGCGCCGGTGCGGCGGGCGAGCTCGAGATGGCGCGCAGTCAGCTCGTCCCACGC
>DASZIU010000095.1:0-13098 GCA_035948815.1 Solirubrobacteraceae bacterium
CCCGAGGGCGAGATCACCCCTACCGGGCGCGTGCCTCCGGACCCGCCCGTGCTGCCCACCGGGGAGGTCCGCCAGCGCCCGCCGATCCACTCGGCCGTGAAGATCGAAGGCGAGCGCGCCTACCGCCGTGCACGGCGCGGGGAGACGGTCGAGATGCCCGAGCGGATCGTCACCGTCCACCGCTTCACGCAGCTGTGGCGAGACGACGGCGCGTCGCCAGGAGAGCTTCCACGGGCGGCCTTCGAGATCGAATGCGGGTCGGGGACCTACGTGCGCTCGCTGATCGCCGACCTCGGCGACGGCTACTGCCTGGAGCTCAGGCGAACCGCGATCGGGCCGTTCGACGTGCGACAGGCGATCCCCCCGCCCGAGCGCGGCGGGCGCTGGGACGGCGCGGGGCTGATCGCACTGGACGCCGCGCTCGAGCTGGCAGAGCGACACGGCTCGCGTGGGCAGCCCGCGCGCGGCGGCCCGCACTAGGCTTTGCGGCCGTGGTCCTCACCCGCCTGCCAGACGTCGAGCGTAGGGAGCGCAGCGTGGCGGTCGGGACCTTCGACGGCGTGCATCTCGGCCACCGCGAGGTGATCGCGGGGTCGGACAGCGTGCTCACCTTCGACCCGCATCCCGTCTCGGTCGTCGCGCCGCAGCACACGCCGCGTCTGCTGACGACGCTCGAGCGCAAGGCCGAGCTGATCGCCTCGCTCGGCGTCCAGGAGCTGATCGTGATCCCCTTCGACGCCGAGTTCGCCAGGCGGACCGCCGCCCAGTTCATCGACGATGTGCTCGTCGAGGCGCTCGCAGCCACGCGCGTGGCGATCGGCGAGAACTTCCGTTTCGGGCACAGGGCGCAGGGCGACTCGCGGCTGCTCGCCGCCGACAGGCGCTTCGAGACCGTCGTTCACCCGCTGCTCGAGGTCGATGGGGAGATCGTCTCCTCCAGCCACATCCGCGGACTCCTGCTGGCCGGCGAGGTCGGCGAGGCGAACGAGCTGCTCGGCGCGCCCTTCCAGCTGAGCGGCGAGGTCGTGCAAGGCGATCAGCGGGGACGCCAGCTCGGGTTCCCGACGGCGAACCTGATCCCCGACGAGACGCTCGTCTGCCCCGGCCACGGCGTCTACGCGTGCCTCGCCGACGGCCGGCCCGCGGCCGTGAGCATCGGCGTGCGCCCGACGTTCAACACGGGCAGGGGCGAGCTGATCGAGGCCTACATCCTCGACTTCGACGAGGACATCTACGGAAGGACGCTGCGGATCGAGTTCCTGGAGCGCCTGCGCGGCGAGCGCCGCTTCGACAGCGCCGAGGCGCTCGTTGAGCAGATGCGCCACGACGTCGAGAGGACCCGCGAGGTCGCGCAGGCCCTTCCGGGGCGCTGAGCGTCTGCTACCGTCCCGGCCTGACATGCCTGCCACAACGACCGAGCGCAAGCGCGAGATCGCCGCCAGGTTCGGGGCGAACGAGAAGGACATGGGTAACACCAAGGTCCAGGTCGCGCTGCTCACCGAGCGGATCAACCACCTCACCGAGCACCTCCGCGAGCAGAGCAAGGACCACAGCTCCCGCCGCGGCCTGTTGATGCTCGTGGGACGCCGCAGGCGCTTCCTGGACTACCTGCAGCGCCGCGACCTCGAGGGGTACCGGGCGCTGATCAAAGAGCTCGGCCTCCGCAAGTAACCCCTGGAGGGCCGTGAGCGCTTCGCAACCGGGCCCTCGCCGACGGATACGTCGTCCTACCGATCGCAGATCGTCGGGATCTCCGATCGGCCAGCTCGTGTGCGGGGCGCGGATGGCCGCTGCCTGTGCCCAGAATGGGTACGTCCTCGATCCGTTCGACCCACGATCGACTGACCTCGTCAGATGACCGTCATCGAGTCAGGGACCCAGGCCCCGAGCTTCAGGCTCGCGCGGGGGGACGGGGGGAGCTTCACCGAGGAGGACCTGAAGGGGCAGACGACGGTGTTGGTCTTCTATCCCTTCGCTTTCAGCCCGGTCTGCACCGACCAGCTTCAGCTGTATGAGGAGCTGCTGGGCGAGTTCGCCGAGAAAGGCGCGAAGCTCTACGGCGTCTCCTGCGACTCCACCTGGGCCCAGACCGCGTTTGCCCAGAAGCTCGGCGTGAGCAGCGAGCAGCTCTCGGACTTCGAGCCCAAGGGCGCCGCCTGCGCCGCCTTCGGGGTCCTGCATGCCGGCGGCTTCCCGGAGCGGGCACTCGTCGTGATCGGCCCCGACGGCGTCGTCCGCTGGAGTCACCAGGCTCCGTCCCCCGGAGACCTCCCGGGCGTCCAGCTGCTCCGCGGGGGCGTGCGCGCGGCCTTTGCAGACGCCTGAGGCGCCGTGCGCCAAGGGCGCCGCCGACGCCCGTCCCCGGGGGCACGGAGAGCCTCAACGGCCTCGGGACGGCGGCACCCGGTTCGCTAAGCTGCGTTGGTTCGGAGAATGAGAAAAAAGAAAAGGGCCGCCGACCGACCGGCGGAACGGGAAGGCAGTGAATATGAGTAGTGATGCCGTGACGCGGGTGACCGCGGAGATCGCCGGCAGCGAGATTTCGTTTGAGTCCGGCAGAATGGCCAAGCAGGCCTCCGGCGCAGTGGTCGTCCGCCAAGGCGACACAATGGTGCTCGCGACGGCCGTGGCGGGCAACGTCCGGGACGTCGACTTCCTGCCGCTGACGGTGGACGTCGAGGAGCGCATGTACGCCACGGGCAAAATCCCGGGCTCGTTCTTCAAGCGCGAGGGCAGGCCGGGCGAGAAGGCGACCCTGACGGCGCGCATGATCGACCGCCCCCTGCGACCGCTGTTCCCCAAGGAATGGCGCTATGAGACCCAGCTCGTGGCGATCCCGCTTTCGATCGACCACGTCCACCCCTACGACATCCTCGCGATGAACGGCGCCTCGGCCGCGCTGATGATCTCCGACATACCGCTGCCGACGCCGGTTGGCGCGGTGCGGATCGGGAAGGTCGATGGAAACTTCGTGGTCAACCCCGATGAGGAGGACCTCACGACCTCCCTCGGCGGCGGGACTCCCGGCGCGGAGGAGGGCCGCTCGGACCTGGACCTGGTCGTGGCGGGCACCGAGGACGCGATCCTGATGGTCGAGGCGGGCGCGAACGAGATCCCCGAGGCCGAGATCCTCGACGCGCTCGACATCGCGCACGCCGAGATCAAGAAGCTGTGCGCGCTGCAGCGCGAGCTCGCCGCGAAGGTCGGCAAGGAGAAGAAACCGGTCGTGACGGTTCCGGTCGACGAGGCGCTGCTCCAGCAGATCCGCAGCTCTCACGGCGCGCAGCTCGACGCGGCCACCCAGGTCGAGGACAAGCTCGAGCGCCAGGACGCCACCAAGGCGGCCGAGGCGGCTGTGCTCGAGCACTACGCGCCCGAGGCCACCGACGGCGCCTCCGAGGAGCGGGTCATCGAGGCCAAGGCGCGGCGCGCCGAGGTGCAACTGGCTTTCGACAAGATCGAGAAGTCGATCATCCGCGAGCGGATCGCCGTCGAGAAGAAGCGTCCCGACGGACGCAGCGAGGACGAGATCCGCGAGATCACGATCGAAGTGGGCGTCACGCCGCGCACGCACGGCTCGGCGCTCTTCACCCGCGGGCAGACGCAGGCTCTGAGCGTCGCGGCGCTCGGCACCCTCAAGGAGGAGATGCGCCTGGACACGCTCGGCCTGGAAACGAAAAAGTACTACTGGCACCACTACAACTTCCCGCCCTTCTCGGTGGGAGAGGCCGGTCGCATGGGCGGCGTCAAGCGCCGCGACATCGGCCACGGAGCGCTCGCCGAGCGCGCGCTCGCGCCGATGGTGCCCTCGATCGACGAGTTCCCCTACTCGATCCGCGTGGTCTCCGACATCCTCGAGTCCAACGGCTCCTCGTCGATGGCCTCGGTGTGTGGCTCCTCGCTCGCGCTGATGGATGCGGGCGTGCCGATCAAGCGGCCCGTCGCCGGGATCGCCATGGGGCTGATCAAAGAGGGTGAGGACTACGTCGTCCTCACCGACATCGCCGGCGTCGAGGACCACCTCGGCGACATGGACTTCAAGGTCGCCGGCACCGAGCGGGGCATCACCGCGCTGCAGATGGACATCAAGATCTCGGGAGTCACGTTCGACATCCTGCGCGACGCACTGACGCGCGCGCACGATGCCCGCACGTTCATCCTCGGGAAGATGGCGGAGGTGATCGGCAGCCCGCGCGAGCAGCTCAGCCAGTTCGCCCCGCGCATCCAGACGCTGCAGATCGACCCGTCGCAGATCGGCCTGTTGATCGGCAAGGGCGGCGAAACGATCCGCGGCCTCTCGGAGGAGTTCGAGTCGCAGATCGACGTCAACGACGACGGCCAGGTGCTGATCTACTCCGCCAACGGCGAACTCGGCGACGCGCTCGTGGAGCGCGTGCGGATGATGATGAAGGAGGTCGAGGTCGGCGACGAGTACGCCGGCAAGGTCGTCAAGACGACCACCTTCGGCGCATTCGTCGAGCTTGCCAAGGGCACCGACGGCCTGCTGCACATCTCCAACGTCTCGCCCGGCAAACGCGTCGAGAGCGTCGAGGACGTGCTGAACAAGGGCGACGAGGTGAACGTGCGCGTCGTCGAGGTCGACCGGGAGCGTGGGCGCATCGGCCTGCGGCTCGCCGACGACCCCGACATCGCCGGCAAGTCCGCCGAGGAGCTCGTGAGCGTCGGGACCGGAGGCGGCGGCGGCCGGCCCCGCGAGGGGTCGGAGCGGCGGTCCTCGAGCAACGGGCGTGACCGCCCGGAGCGCGGTCCGCGTCGCCCTCGCGACGGGGACGAGGGCGGCGGGCGGCCGAACCGCGGCTCGGGCCGGCCGCGCCACGGCCGCGACGACTACTGAGTCGCCTTTTGAGCTCCGAGCACCGGATAACCACGCTCGACTCGGGCGTGAGGGTGGTGAGCGAACGCGTGCCCGGCGTTCGCTCCGTCGCCCTCGGGTTCTGGATCGCCACGGGTTCGGTCCTCGAGCGCGAAGAGCAGGCGGGGATCTCGCACCTGCTCGAGCACATGCTCTTCCGCGGCAGCGAGCGCTTTGGCTCGCAGGAGATCGACGAGATCTTCGACGCGATGGGCGCCGAAATCAACGCGGGCACCGACAAGGACACGACCTCGGTCTACACGCGCGTGCTGGATCGCCATCTCGTGCGCGCCTTCGACGTGATGAGCGACATGGTCTGGCACCCGCGCTTCGGCGAACTCGAGACCGAGCGGGAGGTCGTGCTCGAGGAGATCGCGATGTACGAAGACGACCCACAGGACCGGGCGTTCGACCAGCTCGGCCGCGCGATCTTCGGCTCCCATCCGCTCGGGCGCCCCGTGATCGGGACCGCCGAGGTCGTCGGCGCGGCCACTCGTGAGCAGCTCGCGGCCTACCACGCCGATCGTTACAACCCGCAGAGCATCGTGATCGCGGCCGCGGGATCGATCGAGCACGACGCGCTCGTCGAGATGGCGGGCGGCGTGCGGATCCCCGCGGCGCCGCCCGCGCCGGCGCCGCCTGTCCCGCCCCTGCCGCGCTTCGAGCGGCGCGTGAGCTTCCTGCAGAAAGACACCGAGCAGTACCACATGTGCCTCGGCGGTCCGGGGATCGCCCGCGACGACGAGCGCCGTTTCGCGCTGCGGGTGCTCGAAGGCGTGCTGGGGGGCACCTCCTCCTCGCGCCTCTTCCAGGAGATCCGCGAGCGCCGCGGGCTCGCCTACTCGGTGTTCTGCTTCTCCAACCTCTACGCCGACACGGGAGAGGTCGGCCTGTACGTCGGCACGCGCCCGGACAACCTCGCCGAAGCCGCAGCCGTGCTCGCCGCCGAGCTCGAGCGGGCGACCGGCGAGCCCGCCACCGAGGAGGAGCTCGTGCGCTCCCGTGAGAACCTCAAGGGGCGGATGGCGCTGGCGCTGGAGTCGACCGGCGCGCGCATGAGCCGCCTCGGGACGAGCGTTCTGAACGGCCTTCCCGTGCTCTCGGTCGAGGAGCTGATCGAGCGGATCGACGCAGTGGACGTGCCGGCGCTCAGGGAGCTCTCGCAGGAGCTGCTTCCGCCCGCGCGGCTCTCGGTCGCCGGCGTCGGGCCCGACGAGGAGCTGTTCGCAGCCGCGCTCGAGCCGCTCGGCGGCAACGGCTCGGCCGGGATCGCCGGCGCGACGCCGGGGGCCCCGCTGGCCGCCGAAGCGCCCGCGAGATGATCCGCGTCGCGGTGGCCGGCGCCGCCGGGCGCATGGGCGAGACGGTCTGTGCGGCGGTCGAAGGCGCCGAGGACATGGAGCTCGTCGGGCGTGCCGATCCCGCGCTCGGAACCGCGCTGGGCGACGTCCTGCCCGACGCCGAGGTGGTCGTCGACTTCACCCAGCCCGACACGGCCGTGGAGAACGCGCTCGAGTGCCTGCGCGCGGGCGTTCACGTCGTGGTCGGAACAACCGGATTCGACCCGGAGCCGCTCGAGCGGGCCCAGGCCGACGGCGCGACGGCGAACCTGCTGATCGCGCCCAACTTCGCGATCGGCGCGGTCCTGATGATGCGCTTCGCCGCCGAGGCCGTGCAGCACATGAGCAGGGCCGAGATCATCGAGCTGCACGACGCTCGCAAGCTCGACGCTCCCAGCGGCACCGCCGCGCGGACCGCCCGGCTGATGGCCGAGGCCGGCGGTGGGGGCGAGCCGCCGATCCATTCGGTGCGCCTGCCCGGCCTGGTCGCCCACCAGGAGGTGATCCTCGGGGACATCGGGCAGACGCTCACGATCCGCCACGACTCGATCAGCCGCGAGTCGTTCATGCCCGGGGTGCTGCTCGCGGTCCGCAGGGTCGCGAATCTTGACCGGCCGCTGGTGGTGGGCCTCGAGACGCTCCTGTTCGGAGCGTAGATCCCGCCCGCGCGCCGTGAGATACTGCACGCGATGAGGGACCTCGGCGCGATTCTGACCGCGATCGTCACCCCGTTCGACCGGCAGCTGCGGGTCAACGAGGAGTCGTTCGTCGCACTCATGCGCCACCTCGCGGAGAACGGCTCGGACGGGTTCGTCGTCGCGGGAACGACAGGGGAGGCCTCGACGCTCACGGACGAGGAGCAGCTCGGGCTGATCGAGCTCGCGGTGCAGGAGCGCCCAGCCGGCACGACGATCATCGCCGGGACCGGCACCAACGACACCCGCCACGCCGTCCATCTGACCGAACGCGCGACCGAGCTCGGGGCCGACGCGATGCTCTCGGTGACCCCCTACTACAACAAGCCCAGCCGCCTCGGACTGCGACGGCACTACGAAGCGGTGGCCGCCGCGACCGACAAACCCATCCTGCTGTACAACGTCCCGGGTCGCACGGTGACGAACATCCCGCCCGATCTGCTGGCCGAGCTCGCGCAGATCCCGAACATCGAAGGCGTCAAGCAGGCCAACCCCGATGAGCTGCAGCCGATCGACGGCCTCGCGCTCTACGCGGGTGACGACGGCACGCTCGCGCGAACCCTCGACATGGGGGGAGCCGGTGGCGTCTCGGTGGCCAGCCACATCGTCGGCGGCGAGATGCGCCGGATGGTGGACGAGCCGGAGAGCAGGGCAGAGATCGATGACTCGCTCAAGGACGTCTACAAGACGCTGTTCCTGACCTCGAGCCCGACCTGCACGAAGGCCGCCCTGAACCTCCTCGGCCACGACGTCGGTGGCCTACGTCTCCCCCTGGTGGAGGCGACGGCGGAGGAGACCGAGGAGGTCCGGGCGATGCTCCAGCGCCACGGCCTCGTCCCGGGCTCGGCCGCCCACGCACCCGCGTGAGCTCGCGCCTGCGCGTGCTGCCCCTCGGAGGACTGGGGGAGATAGGCAAGAACATGACGGTCGTCGAGTACGACGACCGGATCGTCGTGGTCGACGTCGGGCTGCGCTTCCCGACGCCCGAGATGCTCGGCATCGACCTCGTGCTGCCGGACTTCTCCTACCTGCGTGAACGGGCGCGGGACATCGAGGGCATCGTCATCACCCACGGGCACGAGGACCACCTCGGTGCGCTGCCCTGGGTTCTGCGCGAGCTCAGCAACGGGGAGCTGCCGCCGGTCTACGGCGGCGCGCTGACGATGGCGATGGCGCGATCGAAGCTCGACGAGCACAAGCTCCGCGACGTCGAGCTCAACGAGGTCTCGATCTCGGACGTGCTGGAGCTGGGCCCCTTCTCGCTGGAGCTCGTGCACATGACCCACTCGATCCCCGACTCGAGCGCGGTGGCGCTCGGCACCGAGCTCGGCACGGTGCTGATCACGGGCGACTACAAGTTCGACCAGACGCCGGTCGACGGTCCGCCGGCAGACGTCTCGCGGCTGGCCGAGCTGGGCCGCGAAGGCGTGCTGCTGCTCTGCGGCGACTCGACCAACGTCGACCGGCCCGGCTTCTCGCCGTCGGAGTCCATCGTCGGGCCCAACCTGGAGGAGGTCTTCGCGCGCTCCCGCGGGCGCATCGTCGTCACCAGCTTCGCGTCAAACATCCACCGGGTCCAGCAGGTGCTCGACGCCGCCCACGCGCTCGACCGCAAGGTCGCGCTCGTCGGGCGCTCGATGCGCAAGAACGTCGGCATCGGGCGCAACCTCGGGCACATCGAGGTCCCCGAGGGACTGCTCGTGGGCCCGCGCGAGATAAACGACTTCCCCGACGAGCGCGTCGTGATCATCTCCACCGGATCGCAGGGCGAGCCGCTGTCGGCGCTGCGCAGGATGGCCTACCGCGACCATCCCCAGGTCGAGCTCAAGGGCGGCGACACGGTCGTCTTCTCGGCCACGCCGATCCCCGGCAACGAGCGCGCGGTCAACGAGACGATCGACCGGCTCTACCACATCGGCTGCGACGTGATCACCCCTGCCGACGCGCCGGTGCACGCCTCCGGGCACGGCTATGCCGAGGAGGTCAAGCTGATGCTCAACCTCGTCAAGCCGCGCTACGTGATGCCCTTCCACGGCGACTTCAAGCGCCTTCGCCTGCACGCCCAGCTGGCGGAAGCCGTGGGCGTGGCACCGGAGGACATCTTCCAGGGCGAGAACGGGCTGCCCCTGGAGATCGACGAGCGCGGCGCGCGCTTCGGAGCAGCCGAGCAGTCGGGGATGATCTTCGTCGACGGCGTCGAGATCGGCGACATGGCGGACGTGGCGCTGCGCGACCGGCGAATGCTCTCCGCCGACGGCATCTTCATCGTCGTCGTCACGGTCGCCGAGCAGGACGGGAGCACTGTCGCCGAGCCCGAGGTGATCTTCCGCGGCGTGCCGTTCATCGATCAGGCCGACGAGCTGCTCGACGAGATCCGCGAGACCGCCGACGAGACGCTCCGGCGCGCGGCCGCCGAGGAAATCCGCGAGGTGGACCTGCTCGCGCAGGTGCTGCACGACGACCTGGCGAAGCTAGTCTACGACCGTCTCAAGCGACGACCGATGGTGCTGCCCGTCGTCGTCGAGGTCTGAGTACGCAGGCAGCCGCACGACGAAGCGCGCGCCTGCGCTCGGGACGTTCTCGAGCGTGACGGTGCCGCCATGGGACCGCGCCACGGCCTGCACGATCGCCAGGCCGAGGCCGAAGGAGCCGCCACGGTCCCCGGAGCCGCGCACGAAGCGCTGGAAGATGTTCGCGGCTAGCTCCTCGGGGACGCCCGGCCCATCGTCCTCGACGACGAGCTGAGCGCCGCCATCGGGGCTGATCCCCGTGGAGACGCGGATCGCCGTCCCCCGCGGCGTGTGGCGCAGCGCGTTCTCGAGCAGGTTGATGGTCAGCCGGTGAAGCTCGTCGCGCGAGCCGTTCACGATCGCCGGATGCACGTCGAGTGAGATGTCGTGTTCGCCGCTGACCGGCCCGAGCTCGGCCGCCGCCTCCACGACGATCCGCGCCAGGTCGGTCCGCTCGCGGGGCACGACGCGTCCCACGTCGGTGCGGGCGAGCAGCAGCAGATCGGCGACCAGCCGGCGCATCCGCTGCGATGAGCGAAGCGCCGATCGCGCCGCTTCACCCTGGTCCCCGCGCAGCGATTCGGCGAGCAGCTCGAGGTTCGCGAGCACGCTAGTCAGCGGCGTGCGCAGCTCGTGCGAGGCGTCGGCCACGAACTGGCGCTGCCGGGCGAGCATCGCCTCGGTCTCACTGCGCGCGGCATCGAGCTCGCGGAGCATCCCCTCGAGTGTTCGCGAGAGCTCCGCGACCTCGTCGTCGGCGGGCCCCTGCGGAACGCTGCGCGACGGGTCCCTCGTGCGCGCGATCTCAGCCGCCGTGCTCGTCAGCCGTGCGATCGGGGCCATCGCACGGCGCGCGATCGCCATGCCCGCGAACAGCGCCAGCGCCGTGCCCGCGAGCACTCCAAGCAGCAGGAAGAGCTCCACGCGCGCGACCGTCGCCTCGGTGGCAGACGCGCTGCGGGCGTACTCGATGAACGCTTCGCCGACGATCTCGCCGTTCAGATAGACGATCGCCCCCCGACTCACCACCCGGTAGTCGTCGATCGTTCTGGCCGACAGCTGTGGCGGGCCGAACGACGGCGCTTTCGCCGGCACCTGCGCGATCACCGCGCCGCCGCTCGCGAAGATCCGGACGACCGTGCGGTCAGACGGCGAGACGAACGCGGTCAGCGGCGGGTAGATTTCAAGTTCCCGGCGCGAGGGCGCGACGCTGATCTTGAGATCGGTCTTGAGCGTGTTCGCCGTGTCCGCGACCTGCCGGTTGAAGTCAGCGCGGATCCGGTGCACGGTCAGCGAGCCGATCGCGACCGCGAACGCGCACAGGATCACGAACGTGAGCAGGGCCGAGACGACGGCGAGGCGGGCTCGGATCGGCAACCGATCGAGCGGGGCGGACAAGCGCTCGAGGGCTGCCCGCATGGACGCCACCGGCCTACGCACGAAGGACGTAGCCGGCTCCGCGGATCGTGTGCAGCAGGCGCGGCTCGCCCTGGGCCTCGAGCTTGCGGCGCAGGTTCGAGACGAAGACCTCGATCGTGTTCGTCGTCGAGAAGGGGTCATAGCCCCAGACCTCGTCGAGCAGCCGCTGCCGGGAGATGACGATGCGCTCGTTGCGCATCAGGTACTCGAGCAGCTCGAACTCGCGCTGAGTGAGCTCGATATCGCGCTCGCTGCGCACGACCTCGTGCGTGTCGGTGTTCAGAGACAGGTCGCCGACACGCAGCGGCGCGGAGCCCCGGGGAGGGCGGCGGCGCAGGAGCGCGCGCATCCGGGCGAGCAGCTCCTGGCGCTCGAACGGCTTGACCAGGTAGTCGTCGGCCCCGGCGTCGAGCCCCTCGACGCGGGAGTCGAGCGCGTCCCGCGCCGTCAGGATCAGGATCGGCACGTCATCCTCCGCCCGCAGCGACCGTGCGACCTCGAGGCCGTCGACTTCCGGGAGGCCCAGGTCGAGGATCACGAGGTCGGGCGCGAAGCTGCGTCCCTGCTCGAGCGCGACGCGACCATCGGCCGCCGCGCGCACCTCGTATCCCTCCATGCGCAGCGAGCGCTGGAGCGCCTGGGCTATGTCCTCGTCGTCCTCGACGACGAGCACGCGTGGTGCGCGAGCGAAGTCGTTCATAGCGTCTTGTCTACCTGTCTGCCCTAAAGCGATGGTAACGGGCCGGATACGCAGTTCGAGCGCGGAGGGCAGGTTCCGCGCGCTCGACGTCGAAGTTGCGCTCGATGCCCGCAACGCGCAAGCGCACTCCGGCGCGCACCTCAAAGCCTGCCCGCCGCCGGGCCGGGAGCCGGCGCCGGCGCCGCAAGCGCACGCTCGCCGGCATCGGCCTCGACCTGCCGCGCGGGCTGCCGCGGCTGCCGCAGCTCGACCAGCACCAGCGCGACGTGATCGGCCTCGCGCTGATCGCGCTCGGCATCTTCCTCGGCTTCATCCTCTACGGCGGCTGGCACGGCGGGGGCGCCGGTCACGGTCTGCTCGTCGGGCTCGGATGGGCGATCGGCGAAGCTCGGGAGCTCGCGCCCGTAGCGATCTTCCTCGCGGGCGGGGCCTTCCTGCTCCGCCCGTTGCTCCCGGCGCTGCGTCCCCTGCGCGCGGGCACGCTGTGCCTTTTCGCCTCGATCACGCTCGCGCTGGCCGCCGGGACGCTCGGAGTCAGCTCGGGCCGGCCGAAGGGCCGCGCCGACGCCTGGAGCACCGCGTTCCTGCAGTCCCACGGGGGAGCGCTCGGACAGGGCCTCTACGAGGGCGCGCACCGCCTGGTCGCGACCGTCGGCGTCGACATCCTCGTCGTGCTCCTGTTCCTCGTCGGGGTGACGCTCCTGACAGGCGCCTCGCTCGCGACGCTGATCCGCGCCACCGGCAGCGGGCTGATCGACACCACGCGGCTCGTCCGCTCGCGCGTCTCCTCGCTCGAGCGCGCGCGAGGAGCAGCAGGCGATCCCGTGAGCCCCGAGCACGGCGCCATGGGCGCCGGGTCCCCGCCGGATCCCCACTCGGGGCAGCTCGTGGTGCGCGCCACGCACGTCGAGGCCCCCTCGCGCGACTACCCCGTCGCCGACTCGTGGCAGCACGAGCTCTTCGAAGAGCCCTCAGCACCGGATGAGCACGAGCCCGCGGACGATGCCGCAGACGCGGGCGAGACGCCGGCGGCGTCCGGCGCCTCCGAGCACGAGGAGCTTCCAGGTGTCGCGCGCGCGGAGCCCGGCGAGCTGACGCCGCAGGGGCGGCTGCGAGAGTCGGTGACCGGCGACCCCGACTACGTCTGGAAGCTGCCCGAGGCGGCCACGCTGCTGACGCGCTCGACCGGCGAGCAGGCGCGACCGGACACGGCCGGGCAGGAGCGCACCGCGACGAGCCTCGTCGAGGCCCTCGGCCACCATGGCGTGGAGGCCAAGGTGATCGGCACCGTCACCGGCCCGCACATCACGCGCTACGAGCTTCGCCTGGCCCCCGGGACGAAAGTCGGCAAGGTCGCCCAGCTCAAGGACGACCTCGCCTACGCGCTGGCGGCGACCGACATCCGCATCCTCGCGCCGATCCCCGGAAAGCAGGCCGTGGGCGTCGAGGTGCCAAACGCGCGGCGCAAGATCGTGCGCCTCGGCGACGTCTTCCAGGAGCCGCCCAAGGACTGGTCCCCGCTCACGGTCTGGCTCGGCAAGGACGTCGCGGGCAAGGCGAT
>DASZIU010000096.1:0-4732 GCA_035948815.1 Solirubrobacteraceae bacterium
CAGCGCAAAGGTCCGCTCCTCGGCGCGGAAGTCGGGGAAGCGCAGCGTGGCGTCGGCGTCGACAACGACGCCGAGCGTGACGTCGGGGAAGTCATGGCCCTTGGCGACCATCTGCGTGCCGATCAGCACGCCGGACTCGGCGGCCTCGAACTGGCGCAGGAGGCTCCCGACGTCGGCCTCCTCGACGTCCGTTCCCGCGGCGCCGGCGGCTCCGGGAGCCGCGGCGGGCCCCGCGAGCGCGTCGGTGTCGAGCCTGAACACCGGGAAGCCGCCGCTGCCGTCGAGCAGCGCGCGCAGCTCGTGCTCGAGCCGCTCCGTACCCGCCCCATGGCGCGCCACCGAAGTCGACGAGCAGCCGGCGCAGCGGTCCGGAGCGGGCTCGCGATGGCCGCAGTGATGGCACGCGATAAAGCCGCCCGCGCGGTGGAGCACGAGCGCAACGTCGCAGTCGGGGCAGCTCCAGACGCGCCCGCAGGAGCGGCACGTCAGGAAGTTCGACCAGCCACGGCGGTTGAGGAGCACGATCGCCTTGCCCCGCGCCGCCCGCACGTCGGTGAGCGCCTGGGCGGTGACCGGATGAAGGCCGTGCCCCTCGTCGCGCATGTCGAGCACCTCTACGGCCGGGAGCGGCCGGCCGTCGACCCGCCGCGGCAGCACCAAAGCGGGAAGGCGGTGCAGGCTCTCGGGACGCGGCGTGGCGCTGCCCAGCAAGAGCAGCGCGCCGCAGCGCGAAGCGCGCTCCGCTGCGACGTCGCGTGCGTCATAGCGGGGGTCGCCCTCGTGCTTGTAGGAGGAGTCGTGCTCCTCGTCGACGACGATCAGCCCCAGATCCTCGATCGGCGCGAACACCGCCGAGCGCGGTCCGACGCACACGCGCGCCTCGCCTTCGCGCAGCCGGCGCCACTCGGCGTAGCGCTGCGAGGGCTTCAGGCGCGAGTGAAGCACCGCGACCGTCTCGCCGAAACGTTCTACGAAACGGCCCACGATCTGCGGCGTGAGCGCGATCTCGGGCACGAGCACGATCGCGCCGCGCCCCTGCTCTAGCGCCACCGCGGCCGCGCGGAGGTAGATCTCCGTCTTCCCCGAGCCCGTCACCCCATGCAGCAGCCGCGCGCCGCCGCCACTGTCGCCGAGCACGGCGGCCAGCTCCGCGAGCACCCTCTCCTGTTCGGGTGTGAGCACCGGCGGGTGCGGGCTGCGAGACCCCACGGGCCGGTGGCGTGGACGAGCGGCGGCGCGGCGTTTGCGCCCACTGAGGCGCCTGGACGCGTCGGGCGGCAGGACCAGCCCGAGCGCCCGCGGCGTGGTGGAGCAGTACTCGGCCGCGACCCATTCGGCGAGCCCGACGAGATCGGCCGGGACCCCAGGCTCCACGGCTCGCAGCGGAGCCAGGAGCCGCTCCTCGGCGACCTCGCTGCGCTCGACGAGTCCCACGACGACCCCGAGCACCTGGCGGCGCCCGAAGGGCACGACGAGCATCGACCCTACATCGACCACCCCGCCGCGCAGCTCCTCGGGCAGCCGATAGTCGAACGGCCCCTGCAGCGCGCGGGTGGTCGTGATCGGCTGGACCTGGGCGATTGCAAGCCCTCCTGCCGACGGCGCCGAGGGCTCTACCGGGGCGGTGGTGGCCACCGCCCGGACCCTAGATGGGGGTGCGGTCAGAGGCCGGCGGCCGTCCGCAGCGCCTGCGCCTTGTCGGTCCGCTCCCACGTGAAGTCGTGGTCGTCGCGGCCGAAGTGCCCGTAGGCGGCGGTCTTCTGGTAGATCGGGCGGTGGAGTTTCAGCTCCTCGCGGAAAGCCCCGGGCCGCAGGTCGAAGACCTCATCGACCGCGCGCGCGATCTGGCCACGGGTCCGATCCTCTTTCTCCGTGCCGAAGGTCTCGACCATCACCGAGACCGGGTGCGCGACGCCGATCGCGTAGGCGACCTGCACTTCGGCTCGGTCGGCGAGCCCGGCGGCGACGATGTTCTTGGCGACCCAGCGCGCGGCGTACGCAGCGGAGCGGTCGACCTTCGATGGGTCCTTGCCCGAGAAGGCGCCCCCGCCGTGGCGGGCCATGCCGCCGTAGGTGTCGACGATGATCTTGCGGCCCGTCAGGCCGCAGTCGCCCATCGGCCCACCGATCACGAAGCGCCCCGTCGGGTTCACGAGGAAGTTCCTCACGAGCTTCTTCTCGTCGTAGAGATCCGCCGGGAGCACGGGCCGGAGCACGTGCTCGAGCAGGTCCGGCTTGATCAGCGCCTCGGAGTCGATCCCGTCAGCGTGCTGCGTGGAGATCAGGATCTTTTCGATCTCAACCGGCCGCCCATCCTGGTAGCGGACGGTCACCTGGGTCTTGCCGTCGGGCCGCAGGTAGGGCACGACCTCCCCCTTGCGCACCTCCGAGAGGCGCTTGGCGAGCTTGTGCGCGAGCGAGATCGGCAGCGGCATCAGCTCCTCGGTCTCGTTGGAGGCGTAGCCGAACATCATTCCCTGGTCGCCCGCGCCGGCGACGTCGAGCTCGTCTTCGTCGGCCGGGTCGTGGCGTGTCTCATACGCGGCGTCGACGCCCTGCGCGATGTCCGGGGACTGCTTGTCGATCGCGTTGATCACCGCGCACGTGTGGCAGTCGAAGCCGTAGGTCGCGTCGTTGTAGCCGATTCTGCGCACGGTGCTGCGGGCGATGTCCTGGATGTCCACGTAGGTGTCCGTGGAGATCTCCCCCGAGACGACGATCAGGCCCGTGTTCACGAGCGTCTCACACGCAACGCGTCCGTACGGATCATCGGTCAGGACCGCGTCGAGGACGCCGTCTGAGATCTGGTCGGCGATCTTGTCCGGATGCCCCTCCGTGACCGACTCTGAGGTGAAGAGGAATTCGTTGTCGGAAAGCTCATTCATGGTGTCGTGGGTTCAGCTCCAGGGGGTTGGGAATGGCGCCTGCGGCGGCCCGGGTTGGCAAAAGTCGCCGAAGTCTATGCGGCGCGGGCGCGTCCGCGCTGACCGCGCTCGACGAAGTCGATGATCAACGGCACGCCCTCCATGCCGTAGCGGGCGCGGAGCCGGTTCTCGATGAAGTAGGCGTAGTCGCGCGTCACGCGGGCGCGCGAGTTGACCTGGATCGCGAAGCGCGGCGGGCGCTCGCCGATCTGGGCCATGTAGATCAGCTTGAGGCGGTGCTGGCCGGAGCCACGCCGCGTGCCGACGGGCGGCTGGCGGGCCTGCACGGCCTCGGAGAGGAAGCGGTTGAGCTCCGGCGTGGGGATCCGTCCCTTCATGCGGTCACCGAGGGCGATCGCCTCGCTCATGACGCGCGAGACGTTGCGCCCGCTCTTCGCGCTCGCCGTGAGCACGCGCGGGCGCAGCCGGAGCTTCTCCGCGACACGTGCCCGCTCATGCTGCAGGTCCTCCTCATCCCCCTCGAAGAGGTCCCACTTGTTCAGCACGATCGCCGTCGCGCAGCCCGCCTTCATCGCCAGCTCAGCGATGCGCAGGTCCTGGGAGGTCACTCCGTCCGTCGCGTCGCAGACGACGAGCGCCACGTCGGCTCGCTCGGCGGCCCGCTGGGAGCGCAGGGCGGTGTAGTACTCGACCGAGTCCGCCACCTTCGACTGGCGTCGCATGCCCGCGGTGTCGACCAGGATCAGCTCTCGCTCGCCGACTGTTAGCCGCGTGTCGATCGCGTCGCGCGTCGTGCCCGCCTCCTCGGAGACGATCACGCGGTCCTCACCCAGGAAGCGATTCACGAGCGAGGACTTGCCGACGTTCGGCCGCCCGATCACGGCCAAGCGGACGGCGTCCCCCTGATCCTCCTCTCCGCCCTCGGGCAGCAGCTCCACGATGCGGTCGAGCAGGTCGCCCGAGCCGAGGCCCTGCGTGGCGGAGACGGCCAGCGGCTCGCCGAGCCCGAGACTGTGGAACTCGGCCGCGAGCGCGAGGTCGCCGACGTTGTCGATCTTGTTCGCCGCGACGATCGTCGGCAGCGGCGAGCGGCGCAGCAGATCGGCCATCTCCTCGTCACCTGGGCGCACGCCGGCCCGCGCGTCGACCACCAGCACCGCCAGCTCTGCGTCCGCGATCCCCGCACGTGCCTGATCGCGGATCGAGCCGGCGAGCGGATCTTCGTCCTGGAAATCCATGCCCCCCGTGTCGATCAGCGTGAACTGGCGGCCGTTCCACTCGCAGTCGAGCTCCTTGCGGTCCCGCGTGATTCCCGGGCGCTCGTGTACGACCGCCTCGCGGGTGCCCGTGAGGCGGTTGATCAGTGAGGACTTGCCCACGTTTGGATAGCCGACGACGGCGACCTTCATGAAGCCAGTATGACCGGGCTCGAGCCGGTTCACCGACCAACCGTCGGCCGCAATGCCGCAGCACCGGCATTGCCCGGCGCACTCGCACCAGGCGACGCCGCGAGCCGCGTACGAGGAGGGGTTTGGCGAAACTCGCCTTCCGGTTGGCGTCGAAGCGCGCGGTCGCGCCCGCAGCCTGACTGGCTTATTTGGTCAGCGATGCCGGGGGTTCGCCTGGGTTTCCCTGCTCGTGCCAAAACTTGGCAACCGCCGCCATAAACGCCCCCTGTTCTGGCTTGACTGGACTCCCGTTCCCTCCGATTTCGCAGACGGACCTGACTAGCGAGGCGGCGGATTCGGAGGAGTGCACTCGCCCGCCAGCGAGCTGGACGGCCCTCACGAGTTCCTTGGCGACTGCTTCGGTCTTGGCCGTACTCGCGTTGACTTCCTTGCAAGTGA
>DASZIU010000097.1:0-25772 GCA_035948815.1 Solirubrobacteraceae bacterium
CAGCGCGACGTCACCGTCGAGCGCGAGCTCGATCCGGTCCTCGATCTGCAGCCCCGCCGTCTTGCGCGCGTTCTGGATCAGATGCACCATGTCCCTTGCGCGGCCCTCCTCGCGCAGGTCCTCGTCGATGGCGAGATCCAGTGCGACCGCGTGAGATCCCTCGCGCTCGACGCTGTAGCCGTCGGGCGCTCGCATCGTGAGGATCACGTCGGCGGGGGCCAGCGTGTGGTCGCGGCCCGAGACCGCTATGCCCAGCGCCTCGCCGTTGCGCAGCGCCGCGGCCACGCGGGCCGGATCGAGCGCGGCGACAGCGTCGGCCGCGAGGGGCATCTCCCTCCCGAAGATCGGCCCGAGCGTGCGGTAGTTGGGCTTGACCTCATAGCTGCCGAGCTCCTCGGCGGCGGCGACGAACCGGACGCGCCTCACGTTCAGCTCCTCGCGCACGACGTCGGCGAGCCGTTCGATCCCCTCGCGCTCGCGCCCGTCAGCGACGACCACGGCCTCGCCCAGCGGCTGGCGCACCTTGATCTTCGCCTGCCCGCGCGCGCCCAGCCCCAGGCGCACAGACTCCCGGGCGAGCTCCATGGCTCGCTCGAGCTCCTCGTCGCGGGGTGCCAGCTCGGCGCCGGTCGGAAAGTCGCACAGGTGGACGCTCGCCAGCGAGCCGTCGAGGTTGTCGTAGATCTCGTCGGCGATGAACGGGCAGAACGGCGCCAGCAGCTTCGAAACCGTGACGAGGCACGTGCGGAGCGTCTCGAACGCGGTCGGGTCCCCATCCCAGAAGCGCCTTCGCGAGCGGCGGACGTACCAGTTGGATAGCTCGTCGACGAGCGCCGCGATCGCTCGCCCCGCGCCCGTCGCGTCGTAGGCGTCCAGTCGCTCGGCGACGAGCTCGGCCGTGGCTGTCGTTCGCGACAGGGCCCACCGATCCAGGTCCCGGGAGCCGCCATCCGCGGACGAGCCGCCCAGCTCGCCGCCTTCGAGCTGCTCGGCGGCGGCGTTGGCGTAGAGCACGTAGAAGTAATAGGTCGACCACAGCTGCTTGAGGAACAGCCGCACGCCGTCGCCGACGGCCTCGATCGAGAACCGGTAGCCGTCCCAGGGCTGTTTGGCGGTGAAGAAGTACCAGCGCAGAGCGTCCGCGCCAAAGCGATCGAGGACCTGCCACGGCTCGACCGTGTTGCCCCTGGACTTGGACATCTTCTGCCCCTCCTCGTCCAGGATCAGGCCAAGGCACACGACGTTCCGGTAGGGCGCCCGCCAGCCCAGCAGCGTCGCCTCGGCGAGCAGCGAGTAGAACCATCCGCGGGTCTGGTCCTGCGCCTCGCAGATGAAATCAGCCGGGTAGCGCTGCTCGAAGGTCGACTCGTTCTCGAACGGGAAATGGTGCTGGGCGAAGGGCATCGCGCCGGAGTCGAACCACACGTCGATCACCTCGGGGACCCGCTCTGCGAGCTCGCCGCACGGCTCGGCACCCTCTGCGTCCGCGTGCGGGCACGGGAAGCTCACGCCGTCGACATAGGGGCGGTGATGATCCGCGAGGGCCATCCCCGATCGTTCTGCGAGCTCCCCGAACGAGCCGAGGACATGCACGTGCCCGCGAGGGCAGCGCCAAACGGGCAGCGGCGTTCCCCAGTAGCGCTCGCGCGAAAGCGCCCAGTCGACGTTGTTCTTCAGCCAGTCCCCGAAGCGGCCGTGCTTCACGTGGGGCGGGTACCAGTTGACCGTCTCGTTCGCGGCCAGCAGGTCGTCGCGAAGCTTCGACGTGGCGATGTACCAGGAAGGTTTGGCGTAGTAGAGCAGCGGCGTCCCGCAACGCCAGCAGTGCGGATAGGAATGCTCGTACTCCTCGACTCGCAGCAAGAGGCCTCGCGTGCGCAGATCGGCGATCAGCTCGGAGGTCAGCGCTGGGTCCTTCACGAACCGCCCCTCAAATGAGTTGCCCTCGCTGCCCAGCGTTCGCGGGTCATAGGTGCCGTCGACCCGGACCGGGTTGTAGAGCGTCTCCGCCCTCGTGGGATCGAAGGGCACCCGTGCCGACGCGGCCGCGACCCGGTAGTCGTCCTCGCCGAACGCGGGCGCGAGGTGGACGATGCCCGTCCCGTCCTCGGTCGTGACGAACTCGTCCGCGAGGATCGCCAGATCCCCCTGTTCGCGGTCGGTGGCCGCGAAGATCGGACCGCGGTAGGAGCGGTAGCGCTCGACGAGCTCAGAGCCGGAGAAGCGCTCGAGTATCTCAGCCTGCTCGCCGAACAGCGGCTGCACGCGATTCTCTGCGAGCACGAACAGCTCCCCGCCGACACGCACCGTCACGTAGGTCGCCGAGGGCGAGACCGCGACAGCCACGTTCCCCGGCAGCGTCCAGGGGGTCGTCGTCCACACCAGCAGCCGCTCCTCGCGCCCGGAGACCTCGAGCTTCAAATAGACGCTCGGGTCGACCACGTCTTCATAGCCGAGCGCGACCTCATGTGATGAGAGCGTCGTCTCGCAGCGCGGGCAGTAGGGCACGACCTTGTGGCCCTCGTAGAGCAGGCCGCGCTCGGCGATCTGCGAGATCGCCCACCACACCGACTCGATGTAGGTCTCATCGAGCGTTCGATATGCATGCTCGAGATCGATCCAGAACCCGATTCGCTCGGTCAGGCGGTTCCACTCCTCGAGGTAGGCGAAGACGGACTCCCGGCATGCGGCGTTGAACTGCTCGATCCCGATTCGCTCCTCGATCTCGGCCTTCGAGGTGATGCCCAGTTTCTCTTCGACCGCGAGCTCGACCGGCAGCCCGTGACAATCCCAGCCGCCCTTGCGCTCGACTCGGTATCCGCGCATCGTCTGAAAGCGCGGATAGATGTCCTTGAACACGCGCGAGAGCACGTGGTGGGTGCCCGGCGGCCCGTTGGCCGTCGGCGGCCCCTCGTAGAAGACCCACTGGTCGGCGCCCTCGCGTCGGCGCAACGACTCCGCGAAAACGTCGCGCTCGCGCCAGCGCCGCAGGACGTCGAGCTCGAGCACGGGCAGCTCCTGTCGCGGATCGACATCGTGGCGCGGTATCAGGCGGTTGGGTGAACGGTTGTTCACGGGGCGGCCCATTCTAGGTGTGTGCGGTCGGCGCTCAGGGTGAGCGACGCGGCGCTTCTCACCACCGCGGCATGAGACGAACCTGCGCGGGCCCGCGAGCCGAGGGCTATCGTTAGTCGCCGGTGACCGAAGTTCGTGTTCACCTGTCGCGAGGACGCAGCGCGTTCGCCTCCCGACGCGCGATGGGGTCGCTCCTCGCCGCTTTCCTGATGCTGATGCTCGCTGCGTGCGGCGCCTCCGCACGGACGAGCTCGACAAACGCCGGCCGGTCGGCCGCACGCGCCGGCGGGGCCGCGGCTGCACCCGCTCCAAGCGCAGTCGTCCCGTGTGGAGCGGCTGCCGCCCGTACTCGTGCAGCGGCGGCCGGCTTCGTGGCAGCGCGGATCTACGGGCTCGAGGTGTCAAGCCCCGAGGTCAGGCGCGACCAGCATCAGGTCGAGAGCTACGAACCGCTGCTGAGCGCTCTGGCGAGCGGCAGCCGCGGCGCCGTTAGCGAAGCCGTCACGAGCCTCGTCTTCTCGCACACCCACGTCGTGCGGCTTCGGGTGAGCCGGGGCGGGTCTCTGCTCGCGGACGTGGGCGGACCGCTGATCCTCGCGCCGGTGGGGGGGAGCCTGCGCTTTCACGGCCGCACCGTGGGTCACTACCTGCTCTCGGTTCAGGACGACTCCGGCTACGCCAAGCTCGAGAGCAGGTACGTCGGCTACCAACTGATCATGCGCCTCCGGACGCATGCGCTCCCCGTCGAAGGGACGTTCTCGCCGGGCGCGACGTTCATCCCCGATCGCGGGCCGCTCAGCTTCCACGGCGCTGGGTACCAGGTCTTCTCCTTCGCCGCCCAGGCCTATCCGAGCGGGCCGCTGAGGATCTCGATCCTCGTGCCGGACTCCGCGTCGCAAGGCGCTGCCTGCAGCGCGGTCAGGATCGCCGAGCTCGATCGGATCTCGCAGCGCATCTGGCGCCGCTTCATGCTCGTCGGCGCGCCGGTCTCGGCCTTCGTCTCGACCATGGGAAGCCTTCTCGGCGCGCTCAGCTACGTGCGCGCCGGCTCCCACCAGCTTGCGGGGACCACGCAACCGGGGCCGTCGCGGCTGCCCGCGCAGGGAAGCGTCCGCTACCGCGGAGGCAGCTACCAGGTGTTCTCGTTCGCGGCCAGCGCGCAGGGCACCTCGGTCCGCGTCTACCAGCTCGTGCGGACCCGCTGAGCAGTCGAGTGGGCGCACGGCCGTCCCCGCCCGGCGGCGGGGCGCCGGCGGCCTGCGCGTCCATACCATGAGTCGATGAGGCTGCGGCTCTACCACCACACCGACGGCGCCCGCGTCGCCTACCGCGAGCTGGGCACCGGGCCGCCGCTCGCGCTCCTGCATTCGGGCCTCCTCTCGCACATGGAGTGGGAGCCCGCCGTCGAGCAGCTCGCAGATCGCTTCCGTGTCGTCCTGCCCGACCTGCCGCTGCACGGCGACTCGGAGAACAACCCTCGTTACCCGTACACGCTCGATTGGTTCGCCGAGGTACTGGGCGGCTTCGTCGCGGAGGTCCTTGGACCGAGGCCGATCCTCGGCGGCCACGACGCCGGTGCCGAGATCCTGCTGCACGGGGTGATGCGGGGTGAGATACGCCCCCGGCGGATGGTGCTCATGCCCAACCGCATGCACGGGCCATCCGCTCACGCGCTGCTGCGCCGCACCTGGCGCTGGGCGACGATCCCCGCCGCCGTTCCAGGACTTGATCGCGTGCTCTCGCACGGCACCCGCGTCGTGTTCACGCCGAAGCGAGCAATGAGCCTGTCGGCGCGGGGCAACCCGGCGGCCGAGGACCTCGTGCGCCATGCCTTCGCCGATGTGCCGGGCAACTCGAGCCTCGCGCGATCGTGGGCGAGATGCGCGCGCGCGTGGCCGCGAGGTGCCCAGCGCGAGCTTCTCGAGCTCTACCCGCGCCTGGACATGCCGGTGCTCCTCCTGTGGGCCGACCGCGATCCGCTCTACCCCCTCGCGCTCGCCGAAGAGGCGCTCGGAGCGCTGCCCGACGGCCAGCTCCGGGTCCTGGAGAGCAGCGGCTTCCTGATGGCCTACGACGATCCCGTCGGGCTCGCGCGGGAGATCGCCGCATTCTGCGGATAGGGTTCCCGGCGCTTATACGATCAAGGAGAGTCGATGCCGGACAAGCAGCTGTGGGGCATGGAGACCACGAAGGCCGTCGAGAACTTCCCCATCTCGGGCGAGACCGTCCCGGTCTCGGTGATTCACTGGCTGGCGCGCATCAAGGGCGCCTCGGCGGCGGTGAACGGCGAGCTTGGCCTGCTGGCGAAGCGCAACGCCGCCCGGATCGAGCGCGCGGCCGCCGAGATCGCGTCCGGCAGGCACGACAGCCAGTTCCCGATCGATGTCTTCCAGACAGGATCGGGGACCTCCACGAACATGAACGCCAACGAGGTCATCGCGCGGCTGGCAGGAGACGGGATCCACGCCAACGACCACGTCAACATGGGGCAGTCCTCCAACGACGTCTTCCCGTCGGCCGTCCACCTTGCCGCTCTGGACGTCGCCCAGAACGAGCTGCTGCCCGCGCTCAAGCAGTTGGAGCGATCCTTCGCCCGCAAGGCGAGGAGCTTCCAGAACGTCGTCAAGGCCGGCCGCACGCATCTCATGGACGCAGTCCCCGTCACGCTCGGCCAGGAGTTCGCAGGCTACGCCGCCCAGATGGCGCTCGCCGCCGAGCGGGTCCAGACCGCGCTCGTCCACGTCGGCCAGATTCCGCTCGGCGGGACGGCCACCGGCACCGGGCTCAACACGCATCCGCGGTTCGCCGAGCGGGTGCGCGCGCGCCTGCGCCGGGAGTCCGGACTGAAGCAGATCGCCGCGCCGCTCGACAGCTTCGAGGCACAGGCGAATCGCGACGCGCTCGTGGAGCTCTCCGGCGCGCTCAAGGTGCTGGCCGTGTCGCTCACGAAGATCGCCGGCGACATCGCGCTGATGGGCTCGGGGCCGCGTGCCGGCCTTGGCGAGATCCTCCTCCCCGAGCTGCAGAAGGGCTCCTCGATCATGCCCGGGAAGGTCAACCCGGTGATCCCAGAGGTCGTGCTGCAGGTGGCCGCCCAGGTGATCGGCAACGACACCGCGATCACGGTCGGAGGGATGCAGGGGCAGTTCGAGCTCAACGTGCGCATCCCGCTGATCGCCCGCAACCTGCTGCAGTCGCTTCGCTTGCTCTCCGCGGCTGCCCGCGTGTTCGCCGAGAAGTGCGTCGACGGGATCGAGGTGAACAGGGCGGGCACCGACGCGTCGGCAGGCGCGACGCTCGCGGTCGCGACAGCGCTGAACGGGGCGATCGGCTACGACAAGGCCACCGAGATCGTGAAGAAGGCGACGGCCTCCGGACGCCCGCTTCGTGAGGTCGCCCTCGAGGAGGGCGTGAGCGCGAAGCTCTACGACGAGACGATCGACCTGCGCAGGATCGCCCGTGGGAACCAGGGCTAGGAGCGCACACTCGTGAGCTGATGGCCGACTGGTCGACGATCGCTTCGACGGCGACCGCCGCCGGCACGCTCGTGCTGGCGGTGGCGACGTTCTCGTCGGTCCGGGCCAGCCAGCGCTCGGCGCGCCTGGCGGAGCGCTCGACGCAGCTCTCCGAGCGCTCGCTGCTCCTGGGCCTGCGACCGGTCCTTGCCCCGGCGCGCGTGACCGACCCGCCGGAACGGGTCCGATTCGGCGATCGGCGCATGGTCAACGTCGGAGGCGGCCTGGCGTCGGTCGAGCGCGACGGCGAGAACTTCTACTTCGTGATCCCGCTGCGGAATGTCGGCAACGGGCTCGCGGTGCTGCGAGCCTGGCGGCTGCAGGCAACGGTCGGCGAGCAGCGCCCGGCGCTCGACGCGACCCACGCCGACCCCGCCGATCACCGCCCCCAGACAAGGGACCTGTATGTCCCGGCCGGCGACACCGGCTTCTGGCAGGGAGCGATCCGCGAGCCCGACGACCCCTTCCGCGAGAACCTCAGCGAGGCCTACGAGGCGGGCGAGCTGCTGACCGTCGATCTCCTCTACGGCGACCACGAAGGTGGCCAGCTCACGATCAGCCGCTTCATCCTCTCCCGCGAGGAGGATGGGCATTGGCGTCCCGGCGTGGTTCGGCATTGGGCGCTCGAAGCCAGCGACCCGCGCGGGCGCTGATCTGCGCGTCGCGAATCCGGGCCGGAGCGCCTTTCATCCTCAGTTCATTGAGCGACCGGTACGTTCGCGTGCCCGCCAATCCCGGCGGGCGCTAGACGAAAGGGCGCCTGATGACGAAATCAGCAGCGGATACGGACCCGATCCTCGCCAAGTCGCTGATCAACGCGGCTGACCCGGACGAAGTTGAAGAAATTGAAGAACTTGAAGAAGAACTCTGAGTGAGGGACCACGGCTCGGACCGAAGTGAGGCCCGAGCCGTGGTGGGACCATCGCCGACCACCCGCGGCGTCGGCGATGGTCCGCGGCGTCGAGCGGGAACGGCCGGAGGCAGAAGAGCCCGTCAGAGCCGCCGTCAGATCGCAGCCGGCAGGGCTGGCTCGGCCGCGGCGTCGAGCATCCGCTCGAGCACCGTACCCGCCCCCGCCTTCGAGAGGGGCTCGTTGAGGTTTCCGCACTTCGGCGACTGGACGCAGGAGGGGCAGCCGCTGGCGCATGTGCACTCTGCGATCAGGCGCTGGGCGTCCTGGCAGAGCTCCTCGAAGCGGGCGAAGGCCGTCCGCGCGATGCCGATCCCGCCGGGATGGCCGTCATAGATGAAGATCGTCGGCGAGCCGGTCTGTGGGTGGAAGTTCGTGGAAAGGCCCCCGATGTCCCAGCGGTCGCACATCGCGATCAGGGGCAGCACGGCGATCTGGGCGTGCTCGGTCGCGTGCAGCGAACCAAGCAGCGCGTCCAGGGGAAGCCACTCGTCCAGCGCACCGCCGTCGAGCTCGAACCAGAGAGCCTGGGTCGAGAAGCTCGTGGGGGGGAGGTCCAGCCCGATCAGGTCCACGCGGGCGTGGTCGGCAAGGCGCCGGCGCTGGAACGCGAGCACCGTCTCGGTCACGCTCACCTCTCCGAAGGAGAGCGTCACGCCGAGGGTCGTACGGCGGTCGAGCAGGCGCACGATCTCGGTGTCGGTCTGACGCTTGGGCTGGGTGTACCAGTCGCCGTCGAACGGCGAGACGAGCGCCCGGCGTTGCTCGAGATCGAGTTCGCGCACCTCGTAGGAGCGCCCGAGGTGAAGGTAGACGGCACCGTCGTGAACGGTCGAGTGGGCGCGCGCCGCCTCGGTCGCTCCGAGCAGCTCACCGGAGGAGACGTCGACGATCGCGAAGCTCTCGGGCGAGGCCGAGCGCAGCGACACGTCCGCGGCCGGATAGCCTCCGGGGTGGCGGGGAACGTAGCTTCCAGTGCTTGATCCGCGCACCGCACCGCTCTCCTGGCCGTCGCGCTCACGCGTGATCCGGGCCGGCCTTCGCCGCAGCGCCCCTGTGCTCAGCAGCGCCTCGGCATGGGCCTCCCAGCGCGGGCCCAGGAACTCCGCGTCTTCGCTCGACAGTGGCCCCTCGTGCGCGGCGCAGAGAAGGTGCTGGCGGTAGATGAGCTGACTCTCGTGGTCGAGGATCGCGGCCTCGACGGGGCGCTCGAGGAAGTCTTCCGGATGGCGGCAGAAGAACTGGTCAAGGGCATCCTCGCCGGCGACGTACATCGCCAGCCCCCTGCCGCGCCGCCCGGCGCGCCCCCACATCTGCCGCAGCGAGGCGACCGTGCCGGGGAAGGTGACGACCACGCACGCGTCGAGCTGCCCGATGTCGATCCCGAGCTCGAGCGCGTCGGTCGTGATCACGGCGCGAAGCTCGCCGCGCATCAGGCGTCCCTCGAGCTCGCGGCGCTGCTGCGGCGTGTAACCGGCGCGATAGGGAGCGATCAGCTCGGCCAGCTCGGGACGGTCTGTCTCGAGATCCTGCTTGAGCAGGCGGCTGAGCACCTCGACGCCCTTGCGCGACTTCATGAAGCAGATCGTCCGCGCGCCCTCGCGCACGAGCGCGCCCAGGACGTCGGCCGCCTCCGCCAGCGCCGAGCGCCGCGCGCCGAGCGCCTCGTCGGTGAGCGGCGGGTTCCACATCGAGATCCGCCGCTCCGGCGCAGGTGATCCATCCTCCTCGATCAGCTGCACGCCCTCGAGGCCGGTCAACCGTTCGGCCAGCTCGATCGGGTTCGCGATCGTCGCCGAGGCCAGCAGGAAGCGCGGCTGCGTGCCGTAGGCCGCGGCGATGCGCCGCAGGCGCCTGAGCACGTTGGCGACGTGCGAGCCGAAGACGCCGCGATACACGTGCGCCTCGTCGATCACGACCGTCGCGAGGTTCGCGAACAGGTCGGCCCACGCGCCGTGGTTGGGCAGGATGCCGACATGCAGCATGTCCGGGTTGGTCAGCACGACGTTGGCGCTCTTGCGTATCTCCGCGCGGCGCTCGCGCGGCGTGTCGCCGTCGTAGATCGCCGGGCGCACGCGCTTGCTGAGGCCGAACGCGGACAGCGCACGCGCCTGGTCCTGGGCCAGCGCCTTCGTCGGATACAGGTACAGGGCCCGGGCGCGCGCGTCGCGGCAGAGGACGTCGAGGGTCGGCAGGTTGAAGCACATCGACTTGCCCGACGCGGTCCCCGTCGTGACCATCGTGGGCCCCTCCCAGGCGGAGTGAACCGCGCGCGCCTGATGGTCGTAGAGACGCTCGATCCCCTGACGTGCGAGCGCCTCGAGCACGTTTGGATGCAGCTCGCCCGGAGGCTCGACGAGGTTTGCCCGGCCCGGGCCCTCGCGTGCCTCGCGGACCAGCCGCCCATCCTCGCGGCCGGCGTCGAGCAGGCCGCTCCAGGGCTCGATTCTCCGGTCCAATGCCACGGGCCTGAGATAGTAGAGGCGATGTCCTCGCCGGCCGCCGAGCGCTGGGCGAAAGCCCGCACCTTCCACCATTCGCTCTATCCGCCCGAGCGGATCGCCGCCGAGCGCGACGCAGGCGTCTCCGTCTGCCTGCCCGCGCGTGAATGCGCGGACACCATCGGGGAGATCGTGGGCGTGCTCGCGGGTATGCGACGGGACGGCGTGATCGACGAGATCGTCGTCGTCGACGCCGCCTCGCGCGATGGCACGGCGGACGCGGCTCGGCGGGCCGGCGCCACCGTGTGGCAGGAGTCCGAGCTGATGCCCGACTTCGGCCCGGTCCTCGGCAAGGGCGACGCGATGTGGCGCGCGCTGTCCGTCCTCGACGGTGAGCTCGTCTGCTTCCTCGACGCCGACACCGAGGGCTTCCCGGCGCACTTCGCCAGCGGCCTTCTCGGTCCGCTCGTCTGCGAGCCCGGCATCTCGTTCGTCAAGGGGTTCTACCGCCGGCCGCTGGCCAGTGATGGCGTGCAGGACGCAGACGGCGGAGGGCGCGTCAACCACCTCACGGCGCGTCCGGCCCTACACGTCTTCTACCCCGAGCTCTCCTCCGTGCGCCAGCCGCTCGCGGGCGAGGTGGCCGCCAGGCGGCAGCTGCTCGAATCGATGCCCTTCGTCACGGGCTACGGCGTGGAGATCGGCATGCTCCTCGACATCTGGCGCGAGCATGGACTCGAGGCGATCGCGCAGGTCGATCTCGAGGAGCATCACAACCGCCACCAGCCGCTGTCGGCGCTGACGCCGATGGCCGCGACCGTGCTCGCGACGATCGCGAGCCGCCTGGAACGAGAGGGGCGCCTGCGCGGCAGCACCGGTGGCCCGGCCGAGCGCCCGCCGCTCGCGAGCGTGAAGGTCGCGTGAGCGCGCGCTGCGTCTACTTAGACCTCGACGGCACGCTGCTCGGCCGCGGCGCCTCGCTGCTGCACGACGGCGAAGGGGCGATCTCGATGGACGGAGTGCGGGCGGTCCAGGCGTGCCTTCGAGCGAGGGTGGAGGTCGTGCTGATGTCCGGCCGTCGCCGCGCGCAGGTCGCCGAGCCGGCGAGGCTCCTCGGGCAGAGCTCCTACATGTTCGAGGCCGGCGCCTGCGTCGTCCTCGAGGGAGAGGAGCACTGGCTCACCGGCGAGCTGCTGCCCGGCGAGCTGACGATCGCCGAGCAGATCGACGCCTCCGGCGCCCCCTCGATGCTGCTCGAGCGCTACCGCGGGCGCCTCGAGTATCACGAGCCCTGGCACCTCGACCGCGAAGTCTCACATCTCTTCCGCGGCCTCGTGGACGCCTTCGAGGTCGACCGCGCGCTGGCCGAGCACGGCCACGAGGACCTGCGCCTGATCGACAACGGGGTCGTCAACCGCCGCTCGCCGGCGCTTGCCGACCTGCCGCACGTCCGCTGCTACCACCTCGTGCCCGCAGGCGCCTCCAAGGCGGGCGGCGTCGCGTTCCATCGTCGTGCCCGTGGGTATGCCCGCGAGGAGACCTTCGCGGTGGGCGACTCGCGCGAGGACCTCGCATGCGCCCCCCACGTCGGCGCCTTCTGGCTCGTCGCCAACGCGATCGAGCGCGATCCGTCGATGCGCGACGCGATCGCGGCCCATCCGAATGTTCGAGTCGCTCAGGCCGGCCATGGCGCCGGCGTTTATGAGGCGGTGGTGAGCACGCTGATGGGCGCGCGCAGCGAGCATGCTCCGTCTCCTCGCGCCTGAGCTGCCCGACGGGTCAGACCGGCGGGGCCCGGCGCAGACGTGCGGCTCGGCTCGGCGGCCGGTCAGCTAGTCCCCGCCGGAGATACGGCGCCAGACCCGCCGCCAGAAGCCCGGACGCGGGCGTCCTCGCCATCGCGCGGGAGGGGGCACCGTCGCCCGCACGAGCGCGACCCACCGATCGAGCGGCAGCTCGCCCGAGATCAGCCGCGCGAGAGCACTCGTCACCGGTGCACCGACGGCGGCGCCCTCCAGCGCCCGCGCGAGCAGCGGCACGGACTCCAGCGACTCGACCGCCTGACCGATCCGCCCGGGAATCTCGGCTGCCGGGACCCCCGCTGCCAGCAGCTCGCCCGCCCGACGGTTGCGGGACTCCCTGGCAAGGGCCGTGGCGACGAGATCGCCGGCGCCGGCGAGGCCGATCATCGACTCGGGCCTCGCGCCGAGCCCCTCCGCATAGCGCCATACCTCCGCGAAGATGTGGCCCGCGGCCGCGCCCGCCGCGTTCGAGCCCTGCGCCTCCGTCGCGCCCGCCGCCAGCGCGGCCGCGTTCTTCGCGGCCCCGGCGAGCTCGACCCCCAGCGGATCGTTGGACTGCTCGCACACGACCCCGGCGCGGATGAACACCTGCGCGAGCGCGTGCGCGAGCGTCTCGTCGGTCGAGGCCGCAACGAGCGCGGCCCCCGCGTGCACCATCTCCTGCGCATGCGCCGGGCCGCCGACGCACGCGACCCTGTGCGCTCCGAACCTCGTGCTCAGGACGATCGTCGGGGGCAGGCCCTGCGGCGGCACGAGGCCCTTGGCGACCGACACGATCGCCGTCCGCCCGTCGAGCTCCGGGGAGTCGAGGCTCGCGATCACCTCGGCGAGCGCATGGGAGGGCACGGCGAGGAAGACGTAGTCGGCGCGCGCGACCCCGGTCGACGCGGGCTCGATCCGCAGGCCGGGCGGGAACTTCACTCCGGGGAGGTATGCCTCGTTCTCGCGCGCCTCCTCCAGCGCCGAGCGCTGCTCGACGGTACGGGCCTGCAGCGTGACGCGCAGGCCATCGCGCGCGAGCAGCACCGCGAGCGCCGTGCCGAAGGAGCCGGCTCCGATCACGGTCGCCCGCTTGGCGCCCGGCGCGGGACGCGAGCGGGCGCGGGAGGCGCGAGCAGGCGGGCTCCCAGTAGGCTCGGGCTCGGGCATGTGATGAGCGAGCGTAGCGATCGGCATCAGAGCGAGGAGAGGTGGCGCAACTGGGCGGGCGACCAGCTGTGCGCGCCAGCCGCGATCGAGCGCCCGGCTTCGAACGCCGAGCTCTCGAAGGCGATCGTCGGCGCCGGCCGGCGGGGATGGCGGGTGCGCGCCGTGGGCTCGGGGCACTCCTTCAGCGACATCGCCTGCACGGACGGGCTGATGCTCTCGCTCGAGCGCCTCGCCGGGATCCTCGACATCGAGCGTTCCTCGGGGCTCGTCAGGGTGCAGGCGGGGATCACGATCCGCGAGCTGAGCCGGCGGCTGGCGCCGCACGGACTCGCCCTCGAGAACCTCGGCGACGTAGACGTCCAGAGCATCGCGGGAGCCATCTCCACCGCGACTCACGGCACGGGCGCGAGACTCGGGAACATCTCCTCTCAGGTTCGCGAGCTGAAGCTCGTGCTCGCCGACGGCTCGACGCTTGACTGCTCGGCGGGGGACGAGCCGGAGGTCTTCAGGGCCGCCTGCGTCGGCCTCGGGGCGCTGGGCGTGGTTTCAGAGGTGACGCTCCGCTGCGTTCCCGCGTTCACGTTGCGCGGCGTCGACGCTCCCGCCCCGCTGACCCAGACGCTCGATCGCTTCGAGGAGCTAGCGCTCGGCAACGACCACTTCGAGTTCTTCGCCTTCCCCCACGCCGGCATCGCGCTGACGCGCACGAACAACCGCACCGAGACTCCGCCACGGCCGCGCAGCCGCGCCTCGGCGTACGTCAACGACGTGCTCCTCACCAACCACGCCTTCGGCCTGATCTGCCGTCTCGGGCGCCGCTTCCCGGACCGCATACCGCAGCTGAACCGGATCGTGACGCGGTTGGCGGGACGCTCGGAGCGCGTCGAGCCCTCGGCGTCGATCTTCGCGAGCCCGCGCCTGGTCCGCTTCACCGAGATGGAGTACGCGCTGCCGCGCGAGCGTACCGCCGAGGCGGTACGGGCGATCATGGAGCTGATCGAGCGCGAGCGCTTCGCGGTCCCATTCCCGATCGAGGCGAGAGCCGTCGCGGCCGACGATGCGTTCCTCAGCACCGCCGCCGGAAGAGACAGCGGGTTCGTCGCCGTGCACATGTTCCGCGGGATGGAGTGGGAGCCCTACTTCCGCGCGGTCGAGTCGCTGATGGATTCGCTGGGCGGCCGCCCGCACTGGGGCAAGCGCCACTTCCAGACGGCGGCGACGCTGCGAGCGCGCTATCCCGACTGGGATCGCTTCCAGGCGGTTCGTGGGCGGCTTGACCCCGATGGACGCTTCGCCAACGCGTGGACCGACCGCGTGCTCGGCCCTGTTCGCACGGGAGCCCCCGTTGCCGAGCCGGCGCATGGCTGACGGCGCCTACGCGCGACTTGAGCGAGCGACCGCCGGTCTGCAGGCGCCGTTCGCCGTGATCGATCTCGACGCCATGTGGGCCAACGCCGAGGACCTCGAACGTCGTTCCGCCGGCAAGCCGCTGCGCCTGGCCAGCAAGTCGCTGCGCTGCCGCGCGCTCCAGGATCGGGTGCTCGCGCGCGACGGGTTCCGCGGCACGCTGGCGTACACGCTCCCCGAGGCCCTGTGGCTGGCCTCGCTCGGCGGCGAGGATCTCGTGGTCGCCTATCCGACCGCCGACCTGCCCGCGCTGCGCGCGCTGGGCAGCCCCGAACGCAGCGACCGGATCGCCGTGATGGTCGACAGCGTCGAGCAGCTCGAGCCGATCGCGGCAGCCGTCGGGAGCGATCGCGATGCGGCGATCCGCGTGTGCCTCGACGTCGATGCAGGCTGGCGTGCCGTGGGCGGACGCGTGCGCGTCGGCGTGAAGCGCTCCCCGGTGCATACGCCGCAGGCGGCTGCCGCGCTCGCCCGCGCGGTGATCGCTCGGGGCCACCTGAGGCTCGTGGGAATCATGGTCTATGAGGCCCAGATCGCGGGCCTCGGCGACGCGCCCGTCGGCCGTCCGCTGCGCGCCCGCGCGATCCAGATGCTCCAGGCGGCCTCCGCGCGCGAGCTCGCCCCCCGCCGGGCGGCGGTCGTGGCCGCCGTGCAGGAGGTCCTCGCCGGCGCCGGGGCCAGCCCGCTCGAGTTCGTCAACGGCGGCGGCACCGGCAGCGTCGAGCTGACCGCCGCGGAGGACGCCGTCACAGAGGTCTCTGCCGGCTCGGGCCTCTACGCGCCCACGCTGTTCGACGCCTACCGCGCCTTCACGCCCCGGCCAGCGGCGATGTTCGCGCTCCCGGTCGTGCGCCGGCCTGCTCGCGGCGTCGTGACCGCGCTGGGAGGCGGATACCCGGCGTCGGGCCCGTCCGACTCCGCGCGGCTGCCCCGCCCCTATCTCCCGGCCGGGCTTCGCCTGGACGGTCAGGAGGGGGCCGGCGAGGTCCAGACACCGCTCCTCGGCGCGGCGGCCGACGGGCTACGGGTCGGCGACCGCGTCTACTTTCGCCACGCCAAGGCGGGCGAGCTGTGCGAGCGCTTCGCGAGCCTGCACCTGATCGAAGGCGGCCAGGTCGTCGATGAGGCGCCGACCTATCGTGGCGAGGGACAATGCTTCCTGTGAGCCGACGCGCGAACGACGTCGATGGCGAGGAGCTGCACGGCCTGCTGCGCGAGGTCGTCGAGGCGCTCGCCCCGATCGACCGAACCCCCTGCTCGCCCGGCGAGCGGCAGGCGGCCGAGTGGCTCGCGGCGCGGCTGTCGAGCGTCGGCGGCGTCGACGTCGCGCTCGAGGACGAGACCTCCTGGGGGACCTTCCCGCCGACATCCACGGGCCTCGGCCTGCTCGCGGTCATCGCCGCGGCCCTCGCGCTGAGCGGCAGGCGGCTGGCCGGGGGTCTCCTCGCCGCCGCCACGATCGCGGGCATCGTCGACGAGGCCCAGAACGGCCCGCGGATCCTGCGGCGCATCGTGCGCCGTGCCCGCAGCACCGTCAATGTGATCGCCCGCAGTGGCGACCAGGGCGACGGCGACGGTCACAGCACGCTCGTGGTACTTGCCCACCACGACGCACCGCAGACGGGGGTCATCTTCGGCCAGGGCCTGCAGCGCCGCCTGCACGAGCTCGCGCCGAAGGTGATCGAGCGCGGTCACACCTCGCTGCCGCAGTGGTGGGTCGGCCTTGCCGGACCGCTGTGCACGATCGCCTCGGCCGTGGCCCGCCGGCGCGGATATGCGCGCGCGGGCCTGGCGTTGGGGGTTCTGGCCGCCGTGGCGGTGGCCGACGTGTGGCGCAGCCGCACCGTGCCGGGCGCCAACGACAACCTGTCGGGCGTCGCGGCCCTGGTCGCGCTCGCGGAGCTCCTGCGCCAGCGGCCGATTCCCGGGCTGCGGATATTGCTCGTCTCGTGCGGCGCCGAGGAGAGCCTCCAGGACGGCGTGCGGGGGTTCGTCGCGCGCCACCGCCACGAGCTCGTCCCGCAGCGCACGGCGTTCGTCAACCTCGAGACCGTGGGCTCGCCGCACCTGGCGATGCTCGAGGGCGAGGGGCCGGTGTGGATGGAGCTCTACAGAGGGCCGTGGCTGCGCGACCGGCTCGCCGCGCTCGCGAGTCGCCTCGAGATCCCGCTGCAGCGCGGCTTTCGCGCCCGCGCCTCCACCGACAGCGTCATCCCGAGCCGTGCGGGCTACCCGACCGCGACGTTCTTCTCCTTGACCGACTGGCGCACGCTCGCCAACTACCACCTCCCCAGCGACGTGCCCGAGAACCTCGACTACGGCACGGTCGCAGACGCCACGCGACTCGTCTACGAGCTCGCTCGCACGCTCGCCGAGCCGCTCGGCGCTAGAGAACCGACGCCAGCTTCCGCCCCGCCGCCGTGAGCTGCCGCGCGTCTCGCGCGGTCAGGATCAGCTGCAGGTCGAGGATCCGCGCGTCGAAGGCGCTCAACCGGTTCTCGCCCGTGACCGCGTAGCTTGGCACCCCGGACTGGCGCGCGCGTGTGGCGATCTCGAACGTGGCGCTCCCGGCGAGCGTTCGCTCCTGCAACAGCCACTCGCCAAGGATCACCGCGCGGGCGTGGCGAATCCGCGTGTCGATGTCGAGCGCGGTCAGCTCCGCCGGCGTCGGTCCTCGCCGCTCACCCGCCTCGAGCGGACACAGATCGGGCGCGGGCCGCCCGCCCTCGCGCAGACCGCGCGCGAGCGCGTCGGCGACCAGCTCGGCGGGCAGTCCGGCGCCGAAGGCGCCCGTGACGATCAGCGGGTTGGTCGGTATCGGCATCGCGTCTGTGAGGCGGGTGAGCCGGCGCGGCCTGCAACCGCGCAGGATCGGTCATCCTTTCAGGCCGTGGCCAAGGAGCAGACCATCGTCGAGGCGGCCGGACACGAGCTGCGCGTGAGCAGCCCGAGCAAGGTCTTCTTCCCGGACCGGGGGCTGACGAAGCTCGACCTCGTCAACTACTACGTCGAGTGCGAGGAGGCGGTCGTCCGTCACCTGCGCGACCGGCCGACGGTGATGAAGCGCTGGGTGGACGGCGTCCAGGGCGAGCCCTTCTTCCAGAAGCGCGTCCCCGACGCCGCGCCGGAGTGGCTGCAGACGGCGACCGTCACCTTCCCCAGCGGCCGCCACGCGCGCGAGCTCGTGCCCAACGACGCGGCACATCTCGTGTGGGGGGTGAACCTGGGAGTGATCGACTGGAACCCATGGCCGGTGCGTCGGTCGGACCTCGACCACCCCGACGAGCTGCGGGTCGACCTGGACCCCGGTCCGGGGGTTCCGTTCTCCGAGGTCCGCGAGGTGACGCTCGAGGTCCGGAAGGTCCTCGAGGAGCACGGGCTGCGAGGGTTTCCGAAGACCTCGGGCTCGCGGGGGACGCACGTGTACGTCCGCATCGAGCCGCAGCAGAGCTTCGAAGAAGTGCGCAGCGCCGCGCTCGCGCTCGCGCGCGAGGTCGAGCGCAGGATGCCCGGCAGGGCCACGAGCCGATGGTGGAAGGAGGAACGCGAAGGGGTCTTCATCGACTACAACCAGAACGCCCGCGACAGGACGATCGCCTCGGCCTACTCGGTCAGGGCCGTCCCCGACGCGCGCGTCTCCTGTCCGCTGGAGTGGGACGAGGTCGCGGACGTGGAGCCCGCCGAGCTCACCCTCCAGACGGTTCCCGGACGCCTTCGCGAGCGCGGCGACCCGTCGGCGTCGATCGACGAGCGCCACTACGGGCTCGAGCAGCTGCTCGAGCTGGCTGCCCGCGATCAGCGCGAAGGCCTCGGCGACGCGCCGTGGCCGCCAAATTTCCGAAAGCGCGAGGGCGAGCCTCCGCGCGTGCAGCCGAGCCGTGCCCGTGGCGCTCGCCGGGGGCGCGCGTGAGCCTCCCGGTCGAGCCCCCGTTGACGCCCCAGCTGGCGCTGTCGCGCAAGGAGCTCCCGACCGGCGAGGAGTACTGCTACGAGGTCAAGCTGGACGGCTTCCGCTGCCTGGCGTTCGTCGACGGCGAGGAGGTCTTCCTGCAGTCGCGGAACGGCAGGCCGCTCGGGCGCTACTTCCCCGAGCTCCAGTTCCCCGCCGGCCGTTACGTGCTCGATGGCGAGATCGTCGTGCGCGACGGCGACGGGAGGGAGGACTTCGACGCGCTCGGCCAGCGCGTGCACCCTGCCGAGTCGAGGGTCCAGCGCCTATCGGTCGAGACGCCCGCCTGCTACGTGGCCTTCGACCTGCTGGCCTCCGAGGACGAGGCGCTGCTGGAGCGGCCGTTCGTCGAGCGGCGCGCCGCGCTCGAGGAGCTGCTGGCGGACGAGCGCTTCGCCGGCGCACCGGTGCAGCTGATGGAGACCGCCGCGAGCTCCCAGGAGGCGCAGCGCTGGCTCGCCGATGCCGAGGGGGCGATCGCCAAGGAGCGCTCGGCGCCCTACCGCCCGGGCGAGCGCAAGGGGATGGTCAAGGTCAAGCGTGTCCGCACGATCGACGCGGTCGTCATGGGCTGGCGCCCGGGAAAGGAGCCGGAGACGGTCGGCGCCCTGATCCTCGGCCTCTACGACAACGGCGCGCTGCGCGTCGTCGGGCACTGCTCGGGGCTGAGCGCCTCCGAGAAGCGACGCCTGGTGGGCTTTCTCGCCCCCTTTGAGACGGGCGAGCGCGGATCGGGCGACCCGAGCCGCTGGAGCTCGGGAAGGGACCTCGAGTGGGTCGCCCTGCGCCCCGAGCTGGTCGTCGAGATCGACTTCGACCACGTGTCCGCCGGGCGCATTCGCCACGGCGCCAAGTTGCGCCGCTGGCGAGAGGACAAGCCGCCCGCCGAGTGCACGTTCGACCAGCTCTCGAGCTGACCGTCAACTAGCATCAGCCGGGTGAGCGCAGATGACCCGACCACGGCGACCGTGGCCGAGGAGGAGTACCTGCAGAGCCTCTTCTGGCTGCAGGAGGCCGGCCTGCCGATGACCGGGGCCAACCTCTCACGCGCGATGCAGCTGTCCGCTCCCACCGTGCACGAGATGGTCGGTCGCCTGGAGCGCGACGGCTACATCAGCCGCGCCGCCGACAGGGCGATCACCTTCACGCCCGCGGGCGCCGAGCACGCCGAGGGGATCGTGCGCCGCCACCGCCTGATCGAGCGCTTCCTCACCGATGTCCTGGGTATCCCGTGGGATGAGGTCCACGAGGAGGCCGAGCGGCTCGAGCACGCCATGTCGCCGGTGCTCGAGGAACGCATGCGCGCAGCGATCGGCGACGCCAAGACCTGCCCGCACGGGCATCCGATCGTCGCGGGCGCGCGCCTGGCCGGCGTGCCGCTGGCCGACGTCGAGCCCGCCGCCAAGGTGCGCGTGCTGCGCTTCGAGAACGAGGCCGAGGACCTGCTCCGCTACCTGAAGGAGGCGGGCCTCGAGCCTGGGCTCGAGGCGGTGGTGGCCGAGCGCGACCCCGAGCAGGTCGTGGTGGAAACCGCCGACGGCCGCCGCCTCACGGTCACGCCGAGCGTCGCCGAGACCGTGTCGGTGATCGCCGACCCCTCGCCGCCGGTGCGCACGGCCCTGCCGGAGCAGCTCGTGCTCGGGCAGCGCTACGGCCGCTAGTCCGCAAGCGACCGCATCGGCAGCCAAGATGTAGTGGCCGTGTCGCAGCAGAACCTCGAGCTCGTGCAGACGATCTACCGACTATGGGCAGAGAAGGAGTCCGCGGGCCACCTCATCGATCCTGACCTCGAGTACGTCAACCCGCCCTACGCCGTCGAGTCGGGCACACGCCAGAGCCGCAGGACGCTCGGCAGGATCCGCGAGGTCTACCCGGACTTCCGCGTCGAACCTGAGCGGTTCGTGGACGCCGGCGAGGAGATCGTCGTGATCGGCACCGCCCGCGGCACGTCTGCGAGCGGACTGGAGACGCAGTGGCGGCAGGGCTATGTGTGGACGGTCCGAGATGGCAAGGCGGTGCGTTTCCGTTGGTTCAACCAGCCCGCCGAAGCCCTCGCAGCGGTGGGCCTCGCGGAGTAGGGGCAGCCGCGGGCGCTAGATCGCGCGGAATGCTTCGGCGAGCCGCGCGACGCCCGTCTCGATCTGCTCCGGCGTCACGCCCGAGTAGGCCAGCCGCAGCGTGTTCTCGCCGCCCTGCAGCAGGAAGTCGGTCCCCTTGACGAACGCCACCCCGCGCTCGGCGGCGGCATGGTGAAGCGCGTGCACGTCGGTACCGGCAGGGAGCGTGACCCACATGAAGTAGCCACCCTGCGGGACCACGAACTCGGCCTCGGGCAGCTCTCGGCGCAGCGCGTTCGCGAGCGTCTCGGCGCGCTCGGCGAGCGCCCGCTTGACGGTCTCGATCGAGCGGTCTATCGCTCCCGAAGCGCAGAACTCATACACGATCGACTGGGCGACCATGTTCGGCGAGATGTAGGTGTTGGTCGCCAGCTGGGCGATCGCGCCGATCTCCTCGGGGGGTCCCACGAGATAGCCGACGCGGATCCCCGGGCAGACGGTCTTCGAGAAGGAGGAGGCGTAGATGACGCGGTCCGCGTCCATCGAGAGCATCGTCGGCAGCGTCTCGCCCGCGAATCGCAGCTCGACGTAGGGGTCGTCCTCGAAGATCAGGAAGCCGTAGGCGCCGGCCAGCTCGAGCAGGTCGCGCCGCTTCTGTAGAGAGAGCGTGTATCCCGCCGGGTTCTGGAAGTTCGGGATGATGTGGGCCAGCCTCGGCCGGGGCCCGGCGCCGCCGCCGAGCAGGCGCTCGAGCGCGTGGACGTCGATCCCGTCGGGCTGCAGCTCGATGTCGTGCAGGCGCGCTCCGCGCTGGCGCAGCGAGAGCAGCGTGCGGTCGTAGGAGGGCCGCTCGACGACGACCTCGTCTCCGGGTCGCACGAGGTGCTCGAAGAGGAAGGCGTCGGCCTGCATCGACCCGTTCGTGACCAGCACGCGGTCGGGCTCCACGCCGTGGCGATCGGCGATCCAGCTGCGAAGCCGGGGGTATCCGACCGAGGTCCCGTACGCCGTGGTGCCGGCGGGGTCGCTCTCGAACGCCCGCACCGCGGCGTCGCGGAGCCCGTCGACGTCGACGATGTCGAGCGAGGGCGCACCGCGGGCGAAGGAGATCGCCGGAGCGCCTGGCGGGGGGCCGGGGGAGGTCGGCATGGCGGGGAAGCTTAGGCGCCCGAGCAGCTCGTCGTAGTCCTGGGTCAGCTCGCGCGCGGTGCGCTCGAGCCGCTCGCGGAAGCGCAGCAGCTCGGCGGCGCTAGGCGGCTCCAGGCCCGGCGCGGCGGCCGATGTCGGTGTCGAGCGCGGCTGCGTGTCCCGTTGGTCGAACGCGGCCTGTGGCTGGCCCGCGCGCGGCGCCCGGGTCGATGCCTCGGGCTCCGCAGCCCGCTCGAGCGACTCGTCCACCAGGCGCGTGAAGCCACCGCCGACGGGCTCGGCCTCCGATCGCTCGGAGACGTACTGCGGCGCCTGCTCGGCGACCCACTCCTCGCGCACGCGGCTCTCCGCGGTGGCCTCGTCGGCCCCGCCGATCGCGCTCAGGGTCCGCTCGAGCTCGAGCAGCTTGCGCTCCAGCTCTGAAAGCGTCTTTGCGACGTCCGCGTCCACGGCCGCAAGCGTAGCGGGAGTGCGCCGCACGACCGAACGAGCGCTGGACGTCCGCGGGCGCTGGCGCCGCCGGCGGCGTCAGCGAGCGCCGAGCGGTGCGCCGCCGAGGACCTCGACGGCGATCGCGGCCACTTCGGTCGGGGTGCGTCCGACGCGCACGCCCTTCGCTTCGAACGCTTCGGCCTTGGCGGCCGCCGTCCCGGCCGACCCGGAGACGATCGCGCCCGCGTGTCCCATCTGCTTGCCCGCCGGGGCGGTGAAGCCGGCTATGTACGCGACAACCGGCTTGGTGACCGAGTCGGCGATATAGGCGGCGGCCTCCTCCTCGGCCGCGCCCCCGATCTCGCCCGCGAGCACGATCAGCTCGGTCTGCTCGTCCCGCTGGAAGAGCTCGAGCACGTCGACGAACGACGACCCCGGCACCGGATCGCCGCCGATCCCGACGATCGTGCTGCAGCCGAAGCCGGCCTGGGCGATCTCGTTGCCGATCTGGTAGGTCAGCGTCCCGGAGCGCGACACGACGCCGACGTTGCCCTCCGTGAAGAACGACGCGGGGATGATGCCGACGTTGGCCTTGCCGGGGGACAGGATGCCCGGGCAGTTCGGCCCGATCAGGCGCGTGCCGGGGTGGTCGCGCTCGAGCAGGTTGTAGACGCGTAGCTCGTCGTGGGCTGGTATCCCCTCGGTGATCGCCACCACCAGCTCGACGCCGGCCGCCGCCGCCTCGACGATCGCATCGGCAGCGAAGCGGGGCGGGACGAAGATCATCGCGGTGTTCGGTTGGGCCTCCCGCACCGCCTGCTCCCAGCTGTCGAAGACGGGTATGCCCTCGACGTCCTGGCCGCCCTTGCCCGGAGTCACGCCGCCGACCACGTTCGTGCCGTAGCGGCGGTTGTTCAGGGTGTGGAAGGAGCCCTCGCGGCCGGTTATGCCGGCGACCGCGAGGCGGGTGTCCTCGTCGACGAGGATCGGCATCAGGCGGGCGCTCCCACGCTGTGCCCCGCGGCGAGCGCGACGACCTTCTCGGCGGCCTCGTCCATCGTCCTCGCCGGGTGGACGTTCGGGAGGTCGGCCTCCTCGAGCAGGCGCCGGCCCTCGACGTCGTTGGTCCCGTCAAGCCGCACGACGAACGGAACCGTCGGTTTGATCTCCGCGAAGGCGGCGATCAGGCCGCGGGCGACCTCGTCGCCGCGGGTTATTCCCCCGAAGATGTTGAAGAGCACCGCCTTCACGGCGTCGTTCGCGAGGATCAGCTCCACGGCCTGCTTGATCTTCTCCGCGTCCGAGCCGCCCCCGGCGTCGAGGAAGTTCGCGGGCGATCCCCCGGCCCGGGCGACCACGTCGAGCGTCGACATGACGAGCCCGGCGCCGTTGCCGAGGATGCCGATGTCGCCGTCGAGCTTCACGTACTGGACGCCCTCTTCCTTGGCCCGGCGCTCGATCGGGTCTTCGTTCTCGCGGTCGGAGAGGGACTGGCTCTCGGGATGGCGGTAGAGAGCGTTGCCGTCGAGCGAAACCTTCGCGTCGAGCGCCCTGACCTCCCGGTCGGGTGTGACGATCAGCGGGTTGATCTCCGCGAGCGTGGCGTCCTCCTCGGTCCACACCTCATAAAGGGCGACGAGCGCGTCGGCGACGCCTTCGACCACGTCCTCCTCGACGCCGCCGTCGGTCGCGATCTTCATGGCCTCCTCGCGCGTCAGGCCCCGCAGCGGGTCGACGTGATGGCGGATCAGCTTCTCGGGGGACTCCTCGGCGACCTGTTCGATGTCCACGCCTCCCTCGACGCTGAAGATCACGAGCGGTCGCTTGGCCGAGCGGTCGAGGAGCACCGAGGCGTAGTACTCGGAGGCGATGTCTGAGGCGTGCTCGACCCACAGCGTGCGCACGATGTGGCCGCCGATGTCCATGCCGAGGATGTTCGAGGCGTGCTCGCGGGCCTCGCCCTCGTCCGCCGCGAGCTTGACGCCGCCCGCCTTTCCGCGTCCGCCGATCAGGACCTGCGCCTTGACCACGACCGGGTAGCCGACCTCGTTCGCGGCGTTGACCGCATCCTCGACGCTCGTCACCGCCCTGCCCGAGGAGACCTTCAGGCCGTGGCGCGCGAACAGCTGCTTTCCCTCGTATTCGAGCAGGTCCATTGCCGGGGCCGGACTCTATCCAATGCGGGCCCGCTGCAAGGAGGTCGGCGGGGTCCCGGGCTCCAGCGCGGCATAATGCCCGCGCGATGCCGATCCCCAAAAACGTAACGTTCGTCACATTCGACGTATACGGCACCCTGATCGACTGGGAGACCGGGATCTACGATGCCTTCGCCGCGGAGGCCGCCCGCGACGACTTCGAGATCGACCGCAACGTGATCATCCCGCTGTTCCACGAGATCTCCCGCGAGATCGAGGGAGGCTCCTACGAGCTCTATGCCGAGGTGCTGCGGCGCACGGCCATCGAGATCGCAAAACGCATCGACTGGCCGCTGGAGCCCTCGCGCTCGGGCTTCCTCCCGGACTCGGTGCAGCGGTGGAAACCGTTCAGAGAGACCAACCCCCAACTTCAGAAGCTCGCCAAGAAATACAACCTGGGCCTGCTCTCGAACATCGACGACAAGCTGCTCGGCCAGACGCGGCGCCACATCCCGATCGACTTCGACCTCGTCGTCACCGCCCAGCAGGTCCGCTCCTACAAGCCCGAGCCGGCCCATTTCACCGAGTGCGCGAGGCGCATCGGCGGCAAGCGGGGGTGGGTGCACGTCGCCTCGAGCCACTACCACGACGTCGTCCCGTGCGTGAAGCAGCGCGTGCCCGTGATCTGGGTGAATCGCAGCAAAGAGACGCTCGACTCGAGCCAGAAGAAGCCGACCGCCGAGGTGCCGAACCTCCGGGAGGCCGCGAAGCTGCTCGGCGTCTCCTGACGCCTGCGAAGGCATGCGAGCGATCTCGCTGCATCCGGACGTGATCGTGGTCACGAGCCGGGTCCTGCAGACCAACTGCACGATCGTCAAGGGCCCCGTCCCGACCGGCGAGCCCCCCGGCGCAGCGAGCACGCTCGAGACCTTCGTGGTCGACTCGCCGATCCTCCCCGACGAGCTCGCCCTGCTGCCCTCCCTGATCGAGCAGGCGCGCTTCCCCGCCGTGAGCGGCCTGCTCGTCACGCACGCCGACTGGGACCACCTGCTCGCGAGGCTCGCCTTCCCCGAGGGCGCGCTCGGGTGCGCGGAGAGCACCGCCGCCCGTCTCGCGGCAGAACCGGGAGCGGCCCAGCGAGAGCTCCGGGCCTTCGACGAGAGGCTCTACATCGTGCGCGAGAGCCCCCTGCAGCTCGGCGGCGCACAGCCGCTCGCGGTGCCCGGCAGCTGCGAGATCGGACGAGCCGAGCTCGAGCTGCACCCGGCCGAGGGCCATACCCCCGACGGGATGGCCGTCTGGATCGGCTGGGCGCAGGTGCTCGTGCCCGGCGACTATCTCTCGAGCCTCGAGATCCCGACGCTCGCCGGCCGCCCCGCGATCGACTCCTACCTCGCGACCCTGGGCCGCCTGCGCCCGCTGGTCAGGCGCGCCGAGCAGGTCGTGCCCGGCCACGGCCCCCCGATCGACGGCACGCGGGCCCTGGAGGTGCTCGAGGAGGATGTCGCCTACCTGGAGGCGCTGCGCGAGAGCGGCCGCGAGGCGCCCCTGCCCGCGGGGCGGCGCTCGGGCGCCCAGCGCGAGCTGCACGCCGCGAACGTGGCCGCGCTCTAGTTGTAAGTCCCGAGTAGGTTGGTTCGCTCGTTGAGGCGGGCGACGGGAGGCTTGTGGCCGAGGGCTGAATGTCTTCGGTGATGGTTGTAATACCAGAGCCATCCGTCAAGGGCAGCCGTGCGCTCGCTGCTGTCACG
>DASZIU010000098.1:0-25556 GCA_035948815.1 Solirubrobacteraceae bacterium
CCCGGCAGCTGCCGCACGAGAACCCTCCCGTCGGCTTTCCGGCGCCGTCGCAGCCGTCGCCGCCACCCGCGATCTCGGGGCCGCGCTACAAGCACAGCCTGTCCTGGATCGGGCGCTGGCGGATCAGACGGAAACAGCGACGAGGCCGCTGAGCTCCGCCGCCGCTGCGCCTAGGATCAAGAGTCAGTGAACGGATCCGCCTGCGCCCACCTTCACGTCCACTCCGAGTACTCGCTGCTCGATGGCGCATGCAAGATCGAAGCGCTGGCGGAACGCGCCGCTGAGTTCGGCCAGCCCGCCATCGGCCTGACCGACCACGGCGTCATGAACGGCGCCGTCGAGTTGCACAAGGCCTGCGCCAAGCACGGCATCAAGCCGATCATCGGCTGCGAGATCTACCTCGTCGACGACCACGCCGCGACCGGTCCGGGAAGGGTCGAGCGCAACCACCTCACCCTGCTGGCGTCCAGCGACGCCGGCTATCGCAACCTCGTGAAGCTCTCCTCGGCCGGCTTCCTCGAAGGGCTGCAGCGGGGCAAGCCGAGCGTCGACCTGGCGCAGGTCGAGCGCCACTCAGAGGGCGTCATCGCCCTTACAGGATGCCTGGCCTCCCGCTTCTGCCAGCGCCTGCTCGACGGTCGGGTAAAGGACGCGCGGGCGCACGCGGATGACCTGCTGCGGGTCTTCGGTCCCGAGAACGTCTACTTCGAGGTTCAGAAGAACGGCCTCGCCGCGCAGGACAAGTGCAACGAGGGCATCGTCTCGATCGCCGGCGAAGTGGGCGGCAGGCTGGTCGGAACCGGCGATGTCCACTACCTCCGCCGCGAGGACTACGAGCACCACACGGCCCTGCTCTGCGTGCAGACCAAGAGCACGCTGGCGGCGCCGAAGCTGACGTTCGAGACGAACGAGTTCTACCTGCGCGACAGCGAGCAGATGACGGCCGCCTTCGCCGAGTGGCCCGAGGCGATCGCCAGCACGCTCGAGATCGCCGAGCGCTGCTCGGTCGAGCTCGAGCTCGGCAAGCAGTTGATCCCGCGATTCGAGACGCCCGACGGCGCGAGCGAGCGCGACTACCTGCGCGCGCGAGTCGCCGAGGGCCTGCGCCTGCGCTACGGGGACCCTCCGCCGGAGCAGGCGCTCGAGCGCGTGGAGATGGAGCTCGACGTGATCGATCGCATGGGCTTCAACGCCTACTTCCTGATCGTCTGGGACTTCGTCAAGTTCGCGAAGGAGAACGGGATCGCGGTCGGGCCGGGCCGCGGATCCGCCGCCGGCTCAATCGTCTCCTACTGCCTGTCGATCACCGACGTCGACCCCCTGCGCTACGACCTTCTCTTCGAGCGCTTCCTGAACCCGGAGAGGGTCTCGATGCCGGACATCGACATCGACTTCTCGGTGCGGGGGCGTGAGCGCGTGATGCGCTATGTGACCGACAAGTACGGGCGCGAGTCGGTCGCCCAGATAGTCACCTTCGGCAAGATGTTCCCGCGCGCGGCGACCCGCGACGCGGCACGCGTGCTCGGGCTGGACTACGGCGTCGGCGACCGTCTGGCGAAGCTGATCCCCGACCCGATCATGGGTCGTTCCCCCTCGTTCGAGGAATGCCTGAAGGGCGGCCAGCCGCTGCGCAAGGCGTGCGACGAGGACCCCACGGCGAAGCGGATCGTCGAGGTCGCGCAGGGACTCGAGGGCATCGTGCGCAACTCCTCGATCCACGCAGCGGCGGTGGTGATCGCCGATCGGCCGTTGACGGACATCGTGCCGCTGCAGCTCGCCGACGCCGGTATCGACGAGCGCGGCGAGCGCGCGTTCCGGACGGTGACGCAGTTCTCGATGAAGCCGATCGAGGAGATCGGCATCCTGAAGATGGACTTCCTCGGGCTGCGCAACCTCGACGTGATCGAGGACGCGCTCGACATCATCGAGCGCTCGACCGGCGAGCGTCCCGACATGACCACGCTGCCGCTCGACGACGCACGCACGTACGAGATGCTCACACGGGGGGACTCGACAGGCGTGTTCCAGTTCGAGTCCGAGGGCATGCGCGAGGCGCTGAGGAAAGTCCGCCCGGACGAGTTCAACGACCTCGTCGCCCTGAACGCGCTCTACCGCCCCGGCGCGATGGACCAGATCCCCGTCTACGCGAAGGGCAAGCACGACCCCGGCGCCATCTCCTACCCCGACGAGCGGCTGCGCCACATCCTCGAATCCTCAAAGGGCGTGATCCTCTACCAGGAGCAGGCCATGCAGATAGCCAAGGAGCTGGCCGGCTTCTCCGGGGCGAAGGCCGACGACCTGCGCAAGGCGATCGGCAAGAAGAACCGCGTCGCGATGGCTGCGCTGAAGCCGGAGTTCGTCGAGGGCTGCCGGGCCTCGGGCACGCGCTCGGAGGTGATCGAGTTCCTGTGGCAGACGAACGAGAGATCCGCCGACTACTCGTTCAACAAGAGCCACGCCGCCTGCTACGCGCTGATCGGCTACCGCACCGCATGGCTGAAGGCCAACCATCCAGCCGAGTACATGGCGGCGCTGATCTCCTCGGTGATGTCGACGAAGGACAAGGTGCCGTACTTCGTGGCCCGCTGCGAGGAGATGGGCATCGAGATCCTGCCTCCGGACGTCAACCTCTCAGATCACGAGTTCACTGTGGTCGAGCGCAACATCCGCTTCGGCCTGGACGCGGTCAAGGGCGTCGGCTACCAGGCGGTTGAGGCGATCAAACGTGCGCGCGACCGGGGCGGTGAGTTCACGTCGCTGTGGGACTTCTGCGAGCGGGTCGACGGCCGGACCGTCAACAAGAAGGCGATCGAGGCGCTGATCAAGTCCGGCGCGCTCGGCTCCACGGGCGCGACGCGCAAGGGCATGCTCGAGGTGCTCGAGCGCGCGCAGGCCTCGGGGCAGAAGCTTCAGCAGGACGCGCTGATCGGCCAGGGCTCGATCTTCGACCTCGACGAAGGATCGCCGGCGGGCGCTCCTGCTGCCTCGGGGCTCGCGCGACCGATCTACCCGCCGATCCCGGCCGAGGAGTTCGACCAGGCCGACCTGCTCGCCTGCGAGAAGGAAGCGATCGGCCTGTTCGTCTCGGCCCATCCGCTGAAGCCGCTGCGCGACGCGCTCCGCGCTCGCGTCGACTGCCCGATCTCCGCGCTTCCCGAACGGCGCGACAAGGACATGGTGACCGTCGGGGGCATCGTCACGGAGACCAAGCGGATCCGCACGCGCGCCGGCGAACCGATGATGTTCGCGACGCTCGACGACCTGGGAGCGTCGGTCGAGATGCTCGTCTTCGGCAAGGCGCTGGCAGAGCACGAGAGCATCCTGGGCGTCGACGCGATCGTGCTGGTCAAGGGCCGCGTCGACCACAAGGAAGCAGGCAAGACCTGCCTGATCGCCCAGAGCGTCCAGGTGTTCGCGCCCACCGACGAGGAGATCGAGCGCGCCCGCGCGCGCGCCGCGGCGGGCCCCGTGCCGATGCCCACGGGCCCGGTGCGCCTGCGGGTCGATGCCACCGGCCTCACCCATGGCGCGATCGAGGACCTCAAGCAGGCGATCGTCGACTACCCCGGACAGGCGGACGTCGTGCTGGACATCGACACCCCGTCGGGCACGCGCCGCCTGCGGCTCGGCAAGGAGTACCGCGTACAGCACACGGCGAACCTGCTGGCCGAGCTCGAGCAGGCCCTGTCGCCGTCGGCGCAGAGAGCCGCCACCGGCTAGCTGTAGAGCCTGACCGCCGGTTCCCGGCGAGTCGCCGGAGATCAGCCGGAGCGAGCGGCGAGGCCCCGTTCGCGAAGCTCGACCGCGAACGCCACATCCTCGGCGCTCACGCCGGCCTGCTTGTCACTGGGGGTCTCGAGCACGCACGGCAGCGGCTCGAAGGCGGGCTCGGACACGAAAGCGGCGCAGCCCGCCTCGCCGAGCTCTCCTGTGCCGACCGGGGCGTGGCGGTCGCGGTTTGAGCCGAGCGCGGTCTGGGAGTCGTTCAGGTGCAGCGCGCCCAGACGCTCGAGCCCGACCTTCCGGTCGATCTCCTGCACCACCTCCGCGACGCCATCCGGGGTGCGGAGGTCATACCCGGAGGCGAACAGGTGACACGAATCCAGGCACACGCGCAGGCGCTCGTCGTCGCCGCACGCGTCGATCAGCAATCGCAGCTCGTCGATCGAGCGTCCGAGGGTGCCGCCCGCGCCGGCGGTGTTCTCGAGGTGGATCGTGGCGCGCCCGCTCTCGGCGAGCGCCTCCTTGATCGTCTCGCCGGCGCGCGCGATCGCGCTCGGCACGTCGCCCGCCTTGGCCGATCCCGGATGCAGGACGACGCCGGCCGCGCCGATCTGCTCCGCCGTGTGCAGCGCCGCGATCAGGGAGGTGAGCGATTTCGCCCTGACCTCCGGGTCCTCGCTGGCGCCGTTCACCAGGTAGACGGCGTGGATCAGCACCACGTCGATCGGGCTCGCGTCCATCGCCTCGCGGAAGGCCGCGACGCTCTCGTCGCTGTGGACGGTCGGGCGCCACATCCGCGGGGACTGGCTGAAGATCTGGATCGCCCGGCAGCCGCTCTCGATGCCGCGCTCGACCGCCTTGGGCAGCCCGCCGGCGGGAGAGACGTGAGCGCCGATTAGCATGCGGGCGGATTATGAGGGTTCGCTTCGCGCCATCGCCGACCGGGTCGCTGCACATCGGCGGCGCCCGCACCGCGCTGTTCAACTGGCTGCTCGCGCGCCACGAAGGCGGCGAGCTGGTGCTGCGGATCGAGGACACCGACCGGGAGCGCTCGACGGCCGAGAACGTCGAGCAGATCCTCGATGCGCTTCGCTGGCTGGAGCTCGACTGGGACGAGGGCCCGATCATGCAGACCGACCTCTCCGAGCGCCACGAGGAGGCGCTGCAGGCGCTGCTCTCCGCGGGCCACGCGTATCGCTCGAACGCCACTGCCGAGGACGTAAAGGCGTACAAGCAGCTCCATGGGGCGCAGGTCGGCTTTCGTGGCGAGCCCGAGCAGGACGGCGCCGTGCGCCTGCGCGTCCCCGACGAGGGAGCCACCGTCGTCCATGACGTCGTCAGGGGCGACACGAGCTTCGAGCACCTCCACATGGACGATCCCGTCATCGCCCGCGCTGACGGCTCGGTGCTCTACAACTTCGCCGTCGCGATCGATGACCTCGACGCCGGGATCACGCACGTCGTCCGTGGCGAGGACCATCTCTCGAACACGCCCAAGCAGCTGCTCGTGCTGGAGGCTGCGAAAGCCGTCGGCCTGGGCGCCGATGCCCCGCTGCCCACCTATGCCCATCTGCCGCTGCTCCACGGGCCCGACGGCCGCAAGCTCTCCAAGCGCCATGGAGCCGCGTCGGTCCAGGAGCTGCGGGACGCCGGCTACCTGCCCGAGGCGATTCGCAACTATCTCGCCCTGCTCGGGTGGGGCGCCGGGGACGACACCACGGTGCTCTCGACCGAGGAGCTGGTCGAGCGCTTCACGCTCGAGCGGGTGAGCCGCAATCCCGCGCGCTTCGACGAGGTCAAGCTGCGCTGGCTGAACGGCGTCCACATCCGCCAGCTGCCGGTGGCCGACCTCACCGCGCGGCTGGAAAGGTTCACCGGTCGCGCCGGCCTTGAGGAGGCGGTCCGGATCAGCCAGGAGAAGATCCACACGCTGGCAGACTTCTGGCCGCTCGCGGGGACGCTGATCGACGGGCCGGCCGACGACCCGGCTGCACGGGAGCGCTGGCTCGGCGAGGACGGCCGCGCCGCGCTCGCAGACGTCCGTGCGGCGCTGGCCGAGGAGGGGAGCTTCAGGGAGGCAGACGTCGAGCGCCGGCTCGAGTCGGTCGTCGAGCAGCGCGGCGCCAAGCCGCGCGAGGTCTACCAGCCGCTGCGCGTCGCATTGACCGGACGGACCGTCTCTCCCGGCATCTTCGAGAGCGTGGCGCTGCTCGGCCGAGAGGAGACGCTGCGGCGCATCGACGACGCGCTTCTCGCCCCGCAACCAAATTAGGCTCAACCGAAGGCGCCAGGCTGCCGATATGACCTCATCGTGGAACACCGACCGGGATGGGCGGCTACCCAAGGAAGGGGCAAATAAGGCATGGCAGCATCAGTTTCAGCGAAGAAGCCCGCCGCAAAGAAGGCGCGCAGGCCCGTTGCGGTCGAAAACCGTGCGAGCGCTCCCGTGCCGAGCGGGGGCGAGCGCCATCAGAACGAGGGTCATGGCCGCCGCCTGACGATGGCCTTCGAAGCGCTCGAGGGCTTTCCCGCTCTGGCCGAGTCCCGCGACCGCCTGCTCTCGATCGTCTCCAAGGACCACGTCGCGACCGCCGATGTCGTCGCGGCCGTCGAGTCCGACGTCGCGCTGATCATCGCCGTGCTGCGCCTGGCCAACCGGGTCCAGGACGGACGCGGACGGGTCGACACCGCGGTCGCAGCGGTCGAGCGCCTCAGCGCGCGCACCGTCCAGGCCGTGGCGAACCGGATGCGCACCTTCGACTTCTTCGAGCGCGCGAGCGTGTGGGACGCGGCGCCCGAGCGCTTTCGGCTGCACGCGCTCGCGACCCAGCACGCTGCCGACCGCGTCGCCGCCGAGGTCGGCTACGAGCACCGCGACCGTCTCACCGTCACGAGCCTCCTGCACGACGTCGGCAAGCTCGTGCTGCTGCACGCATATCCGGGCTACCCCTCCCAGGTGCACCGCGGCGCGCGCACTCCGGAGGAACGAGTTCACCAGGAGCGCCGCGAGCTCGGCGTCGACCACGCGCTCGTAGGCGGCGTGCTCGTCCGCCGCTGGGGGCTGCCGCCATCGATCGCCACCCCGATCGAGCGCCATCACAACGCCGAGGAGGAGGGTGAGGCGGCCTTCATCCGCCTCGCCGACATGCTCGCCCACTACGAGCGCGGCGGACGCGTCTCGCCCGCCGAGATGCTGCAGACCGCGCGCACGATCGGACTCGGGCCGCAGGAGCTGCGCCGCGTGATGTACGAGCTGCCGAGCTCTCCCAACCAGCGCCAGCGCCACGTCGACCCGTGCCCGCTCTCGGGCCGCGAGCTCGGCGTCCTGCAACGCCTCGCCGAAGGAAAGGTGTACAAGCAGATCGCCCATGAGCTGACGCTCTCCACGAGCACGGTCCGCACGCACCTTCACAACATCTACGGCAAGCTCGGCGCGGTCGACCGCGCGCAGGCGGTCCTGATCGCCACCGAGCGCGGCTGGCTGTAGGTCACTACGATCGGATCGTGCCGGCGGCGCCGTCGCCGGCGCACGACCGATGATCTCGATCACGAGCAAGTCCCCCTACGCGGTCCTCGCCCTCGCCGAGCTGGGGCGCAGCCCTGGGCCCGACCCGGTGCCGATCGGCGAGCTCGCCCGCAGGCGCGACGTGCCCGTGCAGTTCCTCGAGCAGCTGTTCGCGGTCCTGCGGCGGTCCGGGATCATCAGCTCGCAGCGCGGCGTGAAGGGCGGCTATCGCTTCGCGCGCGACCCCTCGACGGTCACGGTGCTGGAGGTCGTGGAGCTGCTGGACGGACCACTCGGCCGCGACGCGCAAGGAGTCTTCGCCGAGGCCTCGGAGGCCGCCCGCAAGGTCCTCTCCGCCACCACGATCGCCGACGTGATCGAGCGCGAGACGCTCGACGCGGGCGCGACGATGTACCACATCTGACGCGGCCGGCCGCACCCGATCTCACGCCGGCCGGCGTTGGTAGGGCGTCGAGGAGCGGGCGCAGCTTTGGTGAGGATTGTGCACGAATGCGCAGCGATTTTCACACAGCAATTTCACAGGTTTGTGTAACGCCCGATGCACATCTGGCGGCTGGCCAGCCGGCCAGGCTGTTTACGACTCGATCGCAAGATTCAGAGAACCCGCGTGCGGTGAGGCGAGGGACGTACAGGATCTTCACGGCGGCTTGACTTGCAAGGCGCTCTCTGTAGCCTCTGTACCGGGACAAGGCGTGCAGTGCACAACGGGATGGACGCTTGCGGGCAAGGCAGGCGGACCAGACGCGACTACGGAGGGTTGCCGATGGCGGAACCCTGGGCCCGCGGATGCGGGCAACAGGCAAATAGATGAACCACCTGGTTGCGGCGTTCAGGCGACCGGTGTGCGGGTCGCGGCAGGTCGTGATAGCGGCGACGCTCTCGTTGCTGGTCGGGCTCGCGTTCGCGCGCCTGCTGGCGGGCGCCCACACGGGCCCCTCCGAAGGCATTCCCTCGGCGGCCTCGCGCGAGGCGCTCTCGCCGCTCCCCGTGGCGGCGCTTGGCCCGCTCTCGCAGGCCCTCGGTGAATCGGGCAGCGCCTACCTCGCGAGCGGCGCCGGGGCCGATGTGCACGCGGCTAACCCCGCCCAGCACCTGCGCCTGCACTTCACGCGTGCCGCGATCGTGCTCGAGGGCGCCCGCGGTCAGCTCGCGCTCGCGCTCCGCGGCATCGGCTACGGAGATGCCTCGCGGCCGGTCGCCCCTGCGCCTCCGCAGGCCCGCGCGAACCGCGTCGTCTACCGGCACGCGGGGCTCCAGGAGTGGTACGCCAACGGTCCCCTCGGCCTCGAGCAGGGCTTCACGATCGACCGCCCGCCAGCGGGCGATTCCGCCCAGCCGCTGACGCTCTCGCTGGCGCTGGCGGGCACCGGCGCGAGCGCAACGCTCGCGAGCGGCGGCCAGTCCGTGTGGCTCGGCGCGCGCGGGGTCTCGCTGCGCTTCGGGAGCCTGCGGGCAAGCGACGCCACGGGGCGGACCCTGCGCAGCTGGCTCGCCGTCGTCGGCGGGCGGGTGCTCCTGCGGGTCGATGCCGGCCGGGCCCGATATCCAGTCAGGATCGACCCTCTCGTGCAAGAGGGTGGTGGGAGCGTCAGCGGGAGCGGACAGACGGGGTCCGGCCAGCTGGGCTTCAGCGTCGCGATGTCGGGCGACGGAAGAACGGCCATCATCGGAGCGCCGCGCGAGAACTCATCCGCCGGCGCGGTCTGGGTGTTCGTGCGCTCGGGCGGCCGCTGGCGCGAGCAGGCGAAACTGACCACGGGCGAAGCCGGCGGGGAAGCGCAGTGCAACGAACAGCTTGCCGGCGAAGCCGGCGAATGCGGCTTCGGCAAGAGCGTCGCGCTGTCCGGCGATGGCAGCACGGCGCTGATCGGCGGACCGCGCCAGACGGGCCCGTGCCCGAAGGGGCAGTGCCCCGCTCAGGGAGCCGCGTGGGTTTTCGTTCGCAGGATCGTGAACGTCGAAGGCCGGGAAGAACCGCACTGGGAACTGCAGTCAAAGCTCACGGGCGGCGAAGAGGAGGGCGCGGAAGGCCGCTTCGGACACGCCGTCGCCCTGTCGGCCGACGGGAACACCGCTCTGATTGGCGCGCCCGGGGACGGCGGCGGGCACGGTGGCGCCTGGGTGCTGACGCGCTCGGAATCGACCTGGACCCAGCAGGGGCCGAAGCTCACGGGTGAAGAAGAGGCGGGAGTCGCTCACTTTGGCGGCGCGGTGGCGCTCTCATCCAGCGGAGCAGCCGCATTAGTCGGCGGTCCCGCAGACGGTGAATTCGCCGGGGCGGCCTGGTACCTCACGCGGTCCGGCTCGGCCTGGAGCCAGAAGGGGCCGAAGATCACCGCGGGGGCGGGGGAGCAGGGCGCCGGGCACTTCGGATCGAGCGTCGCGCTCGCCGCAGATGGCTCGACTGCTCTCGTCGGTGCGCGAGCGGACGCGGGGGGGCTCGGCGCCGCCTGGGGTCTGGCCCGCTCGCCCGAAGGCACGCTCGAACACCAGGGCGAAAAGCTCACGCCGCCGGAAGACGCCGTCGGGCGAGGCGAATTCGGCTTCAGCGTCGGGCTCTCCTCCGACGGCAGCGCGGCCCTGATCGGCGCGCCCCGCGACTCGAGCTCGGTCGGCGCAGCGTGGGAGTTCGCGCACTCGGGCGCGTCCTGGACCGCCGACGGCTCCAAGCTTGCCGGCGTGGGGCTCTCCGAAGCCGTCAGCCGCAACGGGCTGTTCGGGGCGAGCGTCGCGCTGCGCGCGGACGGCGCGAGCGCTCTCGTCGGTGCGCCGGCGGCCGCCGGCAAGGCGGGAGTCGTGTGGACGTTCGCCGACCCCGCCACGATCCCCGCCGTCACCGGAGTGAGCCCCACCGCGGGACCGACGAGCGGCGGCACGAGCGTGACGATCAGCGGCATGCGGCTGACTGGCGCGACGGCCGTCAGCTTCGGCGCGACGCAGGCGAGCTTCACAGTCGATCCGAACGGATCGATCACCGCGATCTCGCCGCCTGACCCCGGAGGCGCAGGCGACACGGTGCACGTGACCGTCACCACTCCGGAAGGCGTCAGCCCGGTCGGGCCGGGCGACCAGTTCACATACATGCAACCACCCACCGTGAGCGGCGTCTGGCCCCAGGAAGGTCCCGCCGCGGGCGGGACGACGGTGGCGATCAGCGGAAGCCATCTCGGCGGGGTCACCGGTGTGAGCTTTGGCGCGATCGCCGCGACGAGCTTCACGGTGAACTCGGCCGGCTCGATAACAGCCGTGTCTCCACCCGCGTCGGCTGGGACGGTCGACGTGCGGGTCACGGGTCCGGGCGGCAGCAGCCAGGAATCGGCGCGAGACCGGTTCACGTTCCTCTCCCCCGGAGGGTCGCCCGGCACCTCGCCGGGCGGATCCGCCGGCGGAGCGGTCGCCGTGACCTCGGCGTCCGGCGGCGGGACGGCCGGCCACGGGGCGGCCGGGGGCGTTCTCGGCTTCGGGCCCACATGCAGCGCGACGCTCGTCAGCCGCGCGATCTCCGTGCTCTCGCACGGTCGCGCCGCGGTCAAGCTCCTCTGGCGAGGCGGCGGCACATGTCGCGGCAGGCTGCGTCTGAGCATCCGGGTCAGGGCCGGCCGGCGGATCGGCACGCGGACGATCGGGACCGCCACCTTCTCGCTGGCCGCCGGCAGGGCTAGGACGGTCGCGATCAAGCTAAACGCGCTCGGCCGCTCCCGCCTGGGCGCGGGCCACGGCCGGCTCGATGCGAGCCTGACGATCGTCGGGGCCACGCCGGCTGCGCTCGCCAGAACCGCACGCGTTCGTCTGACCGTGCAGCGGGCGCACAAGCCCGCCGCGCGAGGCAGGTAGGCGCCAGGGCGGCGTGAGCCGCGGCGGGCCGCCCACAACAGATAGGCGCCAGGGCGGCGTGAGCCGCGGCGGGCCGCCCACTATTGTCGTGGGGCTCATGGCCCGAATCCCGATCAACATTGCCGAACTCGTCGGCGGAACGCCGCTCGTCGGCCTCCCGGGAATGCTCGAGGGCTCGCCTGCCGGCGACAACGGCGTCGAGCTGTTCGCCAAGCTCGAGGCCTTCAACCCCGGCGGCAGCGTCAAGGACAGGATCGGCGTGGCGATGATCGAGGCGGCCGAGGCCGAGGGCCGGATCGAGCCGGGGCGCACCACGATCGTCGAGGCCACGAGCGGCAACACCGGCATCGCACTCGCGTTCGTGTGCGCCGCCAAGGGCTACGAGCTGGTGCTCACGCTTCCCCAGGGGATGAGCCGCGAGCGCGAGGCGCTGCTGCGCCTGTACGGCGCCCGCGTAGAGATCACCGAGTCGCTGGGGGGCATGAACGAGGCTGTCGAGGCCGCTCGCGCGATGGCACGCGACGAGAGCGTGTTCCTGCCCGACCAGTTCTCCAACCCCGCCAACCCAGAGGCCCATCGGCGCACCACGGGTCCCGAGATCGAGCGCGACCTCGAGGGCCGCGTCGACGTGCTCGTCGCCGGCGTCGGGACCGGCGGCACGATCACCGGCGTCGGCGAGTACCTGCGCGATCACAGCAACCCGGCGCTGCATGTCGTCGGAGTCGAGCCCAGAGGCTCGGCGATCCTCTCCGGCGGGAGCCCGGGACCGCATCGGATCCAGGGGATCGGCGCCGGTTTCATCCCCCCGGTCCTCAACCGCGAGCTGCTCGACGAGGTGCTCCCGGTTTCCGACGACGACGCGATCACGACCGCCTGGAGCTGCGCACGGCGCGTGGGGCTGCTCGCCGGCATCTCCGGGGGGGCGGCGCTGTGGGCCGCGCTGCGGGTCGCCGATCGCCCCGAGTCGGCGCGCAAGAGGATCGTCGTGGTGATCCCCGATTCAGGCGAGCGCTACATCTCCCAGGCCTTCTTCGCGCCCTAGTCCGCCGGGCGCGAGCGACCGGTGCACGCGCAGCCGGCCGCTACCCTGTTGCCATGCCCGGGATCGACACGTTCGCGCGCGTCGCGAGGGAGATCCGCCTTGACGTGATCGCCGCGCGCGACCGCGACCCGGCTGCCAGAGGCGTCGGGCAAGCCGAGATCCTCGCGACCTGGCCCGGCATCCATGCGCTGCTCGCTTACCGGGTCGCGCACGCCCTCTACGGAGCCGGCGTGCCGCTCATCCCGCGCTCGATCTCGATGGTCGTGCGCTCGGTCACCGGGATCGAGATCCACCCGGCGGCGAAGATCGGCGACGGCCTGTTCATCGACCACGGAGCCGGGGTCGTGATCGGGGAAACGGCCGAGATCGGCAAAGACGTGACGCTCTATCAGGGCGTGACCCTCGGCGGGACGGGCTTCGCGACCGGCAAGCGCCACCCGACGGTCCAGGACAACGTGACGATCGGCTCCGGCGCCAAGCTCCTGGGCCCGATCACCGTCGGCCATGGGGCCAAGATCGGCGCCAACAGCGTCGTGATCACCGACGTGCCGCCGAACTCGACGGTCGTCGGCAACCCCGGTCATCCGGTGCGCGTCGACGGACGCCGGATCGAGGGGCCCGATGCCGATTGGATCCATCTGCCTGACCCGATCGCCGAGGCGATCCAGGGGCTCGCCGCGCGCATCGGCGCGCTCGAACGCACGGTCAACGAGCTCAGCGACAGCGACTCGAGCCCCGCCGCCGAGGTCACCCCCTTGCGGACCGTCAAGGGTCCGAACCCAGCCGGCGGCTGAGGCACCGAAGCATCCGGCGCTCCCGCGTGCGCTCAGCCTGATGAGGGCCGAGACGCCCGCCCGAGGACCCCTACGGTAGCCCCGAGCCCCGGGGCTCGATCCCGCTCAGGCGGCCGGGTGCGCATCTATCCTGGAGCTGTCGATGGGCAATCCACACGCCGAACATCTGCAGGAGCTGCTCGAGGGTCTCAACGAGCCTCAGCGCGAGGCCGTAACGCATGGCGAGGGCCCGCTCCTGATACTCGCCGGCGCGGGCAGCGGCAAGACCCGCGTGCTCACCCACCGGATCGCCCACCTGATCTACAGCGACGCGGCCCAGGCGGGGGAGATCCTCGCGATCACCTTCACCAACAAGGCCGCGCGGGAGATGAGCGAGCGCGTGAGGCGGTTGCTGGGGCGCGACACGCGGGGGATGTGGCTGATGACCTTCCATGCGGCCTGTGCCCGAATCCTGCGCGCGGAGGCCGCCCGGCTCGGCTACACGCGCCAGTTCACGATCTACGACCAGGCCGACTCGCGACGCCTCGCCAAGCGCTCCGCGGAGGCGGTCGGCGTGGACCTCAAGCGCTTCACTCCCGCCGCGATCCAGAATCAGATATCGGCCGCGAAGAACGGCCTGCGCGCGGCCGCCGACTTCCGTGAGACGGTCGCCTCGCCGTTCGAGGAGATGGTCGCCGACGTGTACGACATCTACGAGCGCGACCTGCTTCGCATGAACGCGATGGACTTCGATGACCTGCTGTTCCGCACGGTCAACCTGCTGGAGCTGTTCGAGGACGTCCGCGAGCGCTACGTCTCGACCTTCCGCCACGTGCTCGTCGATGAGTACCAGGACACCAATCACGCCCAGTACCGGCTGCTGCAGCTGCTCGTCGGCGGCGGACGCGAGGCGCCGGCACGCGGCACCCGAACGAGCCTGCCGGGTCATCGAAACCTGGCGGTCGTCGGCGACGACGCCCAGTCGATCTACAGCTTTCGCGGAGCCGACGTCCGCAACATCCTCGACTTCCAGGACGACTTCCCCGACGCGCGCGTGGTCAAGCTCGAGCAGAACTACCGCTCGACGACCACGATCCTGCAGGCCGCCAACGCGGTGATCGCCAACAACCGCGGCGGGATCGCGAAGCGTCTGTGGAGCGAGCTCGGGCAGGGCGAACAGATCCACCTGCGCGCGCTCGAGGACGAGCATGCCGAGGCTCGCTACGTGGTCGGCGAGATCGAGCGACTCGTCGACGAGGGCGCCTCGCGCGCCGAGATCGCCGTCCTTTACCGGACGAACGCGATGTCGAGGGTGATCGAGGACGCGCTCGTACGGCGCGAGATCGCCTACCAGGTCATCGGCGGCACCAAGTTCTACGAGCGGGCGGAGATCAAGGATGCGATCGCCTACCTCTCGCTGATCGCGAACCCGTTCGACGTCGTCAGCTTCACCCGCGTCGCGAACACGCCGCGGCGCGGTATCGGACAGACCTCGCTGGCGCGCGTGCTCGGGCACGCAGACGCCCTCGGCATATCGGTTTGGGAAGCCGCGTCACGGCCCGAGGAGGTGCCCGGCCTCGGCGCCGCGGCGGTCAAGGCGCTCCGGCGCTTCATGGACACCATGCAGGAGCTGCGCGCCCTGGCGGGGCCGATCGCGGACGGTGCCTCCCGGGTGGACGGGGCCGATGGCGCCTCCGCGGCGGTCGACGCATCGCCGGCGGATGGCGAGGATCCGGCCGCCGGCGCGGTGCCGGTCGGCGACCTGATCGAGGCCGTCCTCTCGCGCAGCGGCTACGTCGAGGCGCTCGAGGCCGAGCGCACGATCGAGGCGCAGGGACGCACGGAGAACCTCCAGGAGCTGATCGAGGTGGGACACGAGTTCGACGCCCGCGTCGCGGAGGACCGCGACACGCTCGGCGTCTTCCTGCAGGAGATCGCGCTCGTGGCGGACGCCGACGCGCGCAGCGACGACGACGGCCTCGTGACGCTGATGACGGCGCACAACGCCAAGGGCCTCGAGTATCCGATCGTGTTCATCGCGGGCTGTGAGGACGGGGTCTTCCCGCATTCGCGCGCGCTCGACGAAGGGGGCGTCGAGGAGGAGCGCCGACTCTTCTACGTCGCGGTGACCCGCGCGATGCGGGAGCTCTACCTCACCTATGCGCGACGGCGCGCGGTCTTCGGCGCCCAGACATACGGGCTGCGCAGCCGCTTCCTCGACGAGATCCCCGCGGACCTGCTCGACGAGCCGCTCGACACGTTGCTGCGGCCCGGCGCGTTCTCGCCGTCCGCGACCCTCACCCGCGCCGCCTCCGCGACGCAGCTCGGGCAGGGGCCCGGGACCTGGGAGCGCTCCCAGATCGGCGGGCGCTCGCGCGAGCACCCCGGCGACGGCTACTTCCGCCTCGGCGAGGACGTGATCCACGCCGCCTTCGGCGACGGCGTCGTCACCGGCGTCGAGCCGGGAGGCGTGATCGTCGTGCGCTTCGCCGACGACGGCTCCGAGCGCAAGCTGATGGCCGAGTATGCCCCGGTGACGCGGCGCTGACCGAGAGGGTCGGCGTGAGCCGTTGCGCATAGCATCCAGCCCGATGGCGGCGAGGATCATCGACGGCAAGGCGGTGGCGGCGCGGGTGCGCGCCGAGGTCGCCGAGGAGGTCACGCGCTTCGAGGCCGAGCACGGGCGAGCGCCCGGACTCGCGACGGTCCTCGTCGGCGACGACCCGGCCTCGGCGATCTACGTCGGCAGCAAGCAGCGGGCCTGCAGGGACGTCGGGATGGCGGGGGTCGACGTCCGCCTGCCCACGGAGGTGTCCTTCCAGCAGGTCGCGGCCGAGCTCGAGCGGTTGAACGGCGACCCCGCCGTCAACGGGATCCTGCTCCAGCTCCCGGTCCCCCGGCACCTAGACGGCAATACGCTGACCGCGATCATCGACCCCGGCAAGGACGTCGACGGCCTGTCGGCGATCAACGCCGGGCTGCTCGCGCTCGGGCGACCGGGGCTGCGCCCGTGCACGCCCGCGGGGGTCCTCGAGTTGCTCGCCGACACGGGCGCCGAGCTCGAAGGCGCGGAAGCCGTCGTGGTCGGGCGCTCGAACCTGTTCGGCAAGCCGATGGCGCAGATGCTGCTCGGCGAGAACGCGACGGTGACCGTCGCCCACTCACGCACGCGCGACCTGCGCGCGGTCTGTGCCCGGGCCGACGTGCTGATCGCCGCTGTCGGGCGCCCGCGGCTGATCCGCGCCGAGTTCGTCAAGCCGGGCGCGGTCGTGATCGATGTCGGCCAGAACCGGATCGCCCCGGAGGAGGCCGGCAACGCGAGCGGTCTCGTGGGCGACGTGGACTTCACCGCGGTCGCGGAGGTGGCCTCGGCGATCACGCCCGTCCCCGGTGGGGTCGGCCCGATGACCGTTGCCTTCCTGTTGCGGAACACGCTCCAGGCCGCACACGAGCAGGCGGGGGAGTGACCGGATGATGGCCTTCAGGCGGATCCGCGTCGGTGAGCTCGTCACGCTGCTCGGCTCAGCGTCGGTGATCGTCTCGCTGGCGCTTCCCTGGTACGGCGGCAGCACGCTCGGGACGCTGGATGCATGGGACACGTTCGGAGCGGGGCTCGTGCTGCTCCTCGCGGCGGCCTGCGCGGGACTCGCGATGGTCGTGAGCGCGCTGGCCGAGCGCAGCACCGCGCTGCCCGTCTCGCTCGCCGTCTGGAGTGTCGCCGTCGGGTTCGCGGGCGTGATCGCCGCGATCGTCAGGGTGCTCGAGCGCCCGAGCCACGCGACATCGCTGTGCGCCGGCGCCTGGCTCGCGCTCGGCGGTGCGATCGCGATCGCGCTGGGAGCGTGGCTGACGCTTCGCGACGAACACGTCTCGGCGTACGATCCGGTCTCGCCGCCGCCGCGCCCACGGCCCTAGAATCCAGACGACTGTGATCGCTCGCGACGAGGTGCTGCATGTGGCTCGGCTGGCCCGCCTGGCGCTGAGCGAGGAGGAGCTCGAGCCGATGGCCCGCGAGCTCTCGGCCGTTCTCGACCACGTCGCGAAGATCGGCGAGCTCGACCTCCGCGACGTGCCGCCGACCTCGCACGTCGTCGAGCTGACTGGCGCCCTGCGCGCGGACGATCCCCGGCCCTCGCTGCCGCGCGAGGTCGTCCTGGCGCAGGCTCCGGCCGTCAGCGACGGAGGCTTCCTCGTACCGAGCCCGCAGGCATGAGCGCGACCGACGTCCTCGGGCTGTCGGCGAGCGAGGCCGCCGGCGCGATCAACGCCGGAACGCTCTCGGCGCCGGAGGTGTTCGAGGCCTACCGTGGCCGCGCCGCCGAAGACGTGCAGGCGGGCGAGGAGGGGCTGAACTGCTTCACCTGGGTCGCCGACCGGGCGCCCGAGCACGACGCGCCCGGGCCGCTCGGGGGCGTGCCGCTGGCGGTCAAGGATCTCTTCTGCACCGAGGGCGTTCCCAGCCAGGCCGGCTCGCGGATCCTCGAGGGATATGAGCCCCCGTACACCGCCACCGCCGTCGCGCGCCTCGCCGGCGCCGGAGCGCCGCTGATGGCGAAGACCAACCAGGACGAGTTCGCGATGGGCTCATCGAACGAGAACTCGGCCTTCGGGCCCGTGCGCAACCCGTGGGACCGTGAGCGGGTGCCCGGCGGCTCCTCCGGCGGCAGCGCGGCCGCGGTCGCCGCGGGGCTTGCGCCGTGGGCGCTCGGCACCGACACCGGGGGCTCGATCCGCCAGCCCGCGGCGCTCTGCGGGATCGTCGGCCTCAAACCGACCTACGGCGCCGTCTCGCGCTACGGGATGATCGCCTTCGCCTCCTCGCTCGACCAGGCCGGTCCGCTGACGCGCGATGTCGCCGACGCCGCGTTGATGCTCGCGCAGATGCTCGGCGCCGATCCCTGCGACGCGACCTCGCTCGCCTTCCCGGAGGAGATCCGCGAGCCGAGCGCCGAGCGCCTCGACGGGATCCGCCTCGGCGTCCCCGAGGAGCTGACGGGCGAGGGAGTCGAAGCCGGAGTCCTCGAATCGTTCAAGCAGACCCTCGCGCTCGCCGAGCAGCTCGGCGCCGAGATCGCCGACGTGCACCTGCCGCATGCTCCGCACGCCCTCTCGGCCTACTACGTGCTCGCGCCGGCCGAGTGCTCCTCCAACCTCGCGCGCTACGACGGCGTGCGCTACGGCTACCGCGCGCCCGAGGCCCGCGACCTGCTGGACATGTACACGCGCACGCGCCACGACGGGTTCGGGCCCGAGGTCAGGCGGCGCGTGATGCTCGGAACCTACGCGCTCTCCTCGGGCTACTACGACGCCTACTACGGCCAGGCCCAGCGCGTGCGCACGAAGATCGCCGAGGACTTCCGCGGCGCCTTCGAGCGGGTCGACTTCATCGTCACGCCGACCGCTCCCACCGTCGCGTTCAGGCTCGGCGAGAAGACCGCGGACCCGCTGGCGATGTACCTCAACGACTACTGCACCGTGCCGATGTCGCTCGCCGGCATTCCCGCGATCTCGATCCCGGGCGGCCTCAGCGCGGGGCTGCCCGTGGGCTTCCAGATCGCCGGACCCGCGTTCAGCGAGAACCGCCTGCTGGACGCCGCCCACGCGCTAGAGCTCGCGGTCGGATTCGACGGGAGCAGGGCCCGTGTCTGACCGACGCGGCGAGCCCGCCCGCGACCTCGCCACCGACGGCGGCGGTGGGCCGGAGGCGCTCGAGGCGGTGATCGGCCTCGAGATCCATGTCCAGCTCTCGACCGCGACGAAGATGTTCTGCGGCTGCGAGCTGTCGTTCGGCGAGCCGCCCAACACCCGCACGTGCGGGGTCTGCCTGGGCCTCCCCGGCAGCCTGCCGGTCGCCAACGAGCGCGCGGTCCACTTCGGGCTGATGATCGGTCTCGCGCTGGAGTCCGAGCTCGCGCCGCGCTCGATCTTCCACCGCAAGAACTACTTCTATCCCGACCAGGCCAAGAACTACCAGATCTCCCAGTACGACGAGCCGCTCTGCCGCGGCGGGCTGTTGCAGGACGTGCGAATCCATCGCGTGCACCTCGAGGAGGACGCCGCGAAGCTGATCCACGTCGGCGCGAGCGGGCGCATCCACGGCTCGGACGCCTCGATCGTCGACTTCAACAGGGCGGGGACGCCACTTGCCGAGATCGTCACCGAGCCCGACATCCACACGCCCGAGCAGGCCGGCGAGTGGCTGAGGCTGCTCCGCAGCACCTTGAGGCGGCTGGGCGTCAGCGACGTGAACATGGAGGAGGGCTCGCTGCGCGCGGACGCCAACATCTCGCTGCGCCGGGCGGGAAGCGACGAGCTCGGCACCAAGACCGAGCTGAAGAACATGAACTCGTTCCGCTTCATCGAACGCGGCATCCGGGCCGAGATCGAGCGCCAGCGGAAGCTCCTCGAGGGGGGCGGGGAGATCGTGCAAGAAACCTTGCACTTCGACCCCGCGTCCGGCGCGCTCACGTCGCTGCGCTCGAAGGAGGAAGCGCACGACTATCGCTACTTCCCGGAGCCGGACCTGCTGCCCGTGGCGATCGACGAGCGGATGATCGACGCCGCGCGCGAGGAGATGCCGGAGCTGCCGGCCGAGCGCGCCGGGCGGCTGCAGCGCGAGCTCGAGCTGAGCGCCGAAAGCGCGCAGCGGCTCGCGTTCGCCACCGAGCTCGGCGACTACTTCGAGCGCGCGCTCGCCGCCGCCTCGACGCTCGAGCCGCCGCCACCGGCGCAGGTGCTGGCCAACTGGGTCACCGGAGACCTGGTCGCCCGGCTGCCGGACGGAGAGGACCCGGAGGCCTCTCGCGTGCAGCCGGCCGCCCTCGCCGAGCTGGTCTCCATGGTCGCCGCCCGGCGGGTGAGCGTCGGCGCGGGAAGGCAGGTGCTCGACAGGCTCGTGGCCGACGGCGGCGAGCCGCAGGCGATCGTCGAGGCGGAGGGCCTCGCGGCGATGGACGGGGGCGAGGAGCTCGCGGCGATCGTCACGCAGGCCCTGGAGGCGAACGCGGACGCCGCCCAGCGCGTTCGCGCCGGCAACGCCAAGGCGATCGGCCCGATCGTCGGGCACGTGATGCGCGAGACCAAGGGCCGCGCCGACGGCGGCGAGGTCTCGCGCCTGATCCACGAGCAGCTCGGGGTCTGAGTCCCTGGGGCCCTCGGGCGCCACCGACTCGCAGCTCTGACAGGCCTCACCAGCACATTTTGGACGGTGGGCCAAAGGCAAGCGGCGACCCGGACGCCAACATGCTGGCCATGAACCGTTCGGCAGCAAAACCAGGTGAATCACTTCCTCGGCGGTTCATTCTGCTGCCCGAGGAGACGGCGGGCGGGGTGGCCAGCCGGCCCCGAATCCGTCGTTATCAGCTCACGAGGGTCGCGCGTGGCACGGTCCGCCTACGCAAGACCCTGAGTGACGCCGAGATCGTCACGGCCAGGATGGCCGGCGAGCTCGGACGGTTGGGCTCCGCCTAGAGCGGTCTGTTGCGGCGACGAACACACCGGCTTCCCTCGGCCGGTGCTCCTCGGAGGATGCGGCCGGGCAGGGGTAGCATTTCCTGCTCGGCCGCTCCTACCGACCGTAGCCGGCCCCGCGACCGGTAAACTGCAGGCCTATGAACGAGACATCGTCCAGGTCGAACGAGACGGCGTCCAGGTCAATCGGTCGGACGATCCTTGCCGTGCTGGTCGTCGTGGTCGCCGCGTGGTTCCTGCTGAAATTCGTGCTCGGCGCGGTTCTGTGGCTCGCCAGCATCGCGGCAGTGATCCTCGCGATCGTCGCCATCATCTGGGCACTGCGCGTCCTGCTCTAGGGAGCTCGGCCGGCGATGGCCTACGTCATCATCGCTGTCTGCTTCGGGCTGGCGGGCGGCCTCGTCGGCAAGATCAAGGGCAGCTCGTTCCTGCTCTGGTTCCTGATCTCCGGCGCGGTCCCCTTCCTCGGCCTGATCGCGGCCATCGCCTACCGCTCTGAGCGCGACGAGCTGCGCCGCCGGTGCCCGCGCTGCGGTCGCGTGACGAAGATCTACGACGCGATCTGCACCCGCTGCGGCACCGAGCTGAGCTTCCCGGACGTCGCGATCGCTCCCGAAAGCGCTCCGCGGCCGGCTCGCCAGGACCCCTCGGAGGAGCGCCCGGCGGCCGCGTCGCGGTAAGGGCTGCCTAACTCGATTTCGGCCGCCCTAAGCCAATCTTTGGCCTACGCTGGGAGTCGTGAGCACTCAGGCCGACACCGCGCCCGCGACGGGCTCGCTGCTGAGCCGCTGGATCCATCGCGCGGGCTTCGAGAGCGAGACCGACTTCGTGCTGCGCGTCGTCCAGCCCGCGCTCGTCGGCATGATCGACGGGACGGTCTCCTCGCTCGCGCCGATCTTCGCCGCGGCGATCGCCTCGAGCTCGCACACCGCGCTGATCGTCGGCTTCTCGACCGCCCTCGGCGCGGGTGTCAGCATGGGATGGTCGGAGGCGCTGTCTGACACCGGCGAGCTGACCGGCCGCGGGAGCGCGGTCGTGCGCGGAGCGATAACGGGCGGAATGACGACGCTCGGAGGCGTCTTCCACACGCTTCCCTTCATCATCTCCAACGTCAACACCGCGCTCATCGTGGCCGGCATCGTGGTGGCCTTCGAGCTGATGGCGATCGCATGGATCAGACACAGGTTCTTCAACGTCTCGATGCGCCGCTCGCTGCTGGTGGTGGCGGTCGGAGGCGCGATCGCGCTGGCGATCGGGGTCGCGCTCGGATCGTCCTGATTAGCGCGAAAACCCGCTGGTACACTGGGATTTTTCCCTCTTCAGGAAGGAGGTTGGCGCGATGCGAGCGGTTGACGCCCTGATGGCGTGCTTGAAGGCGGAGGGTGTCGATGTGGTCTTCGGCCTGCCCGGCGGCGCGAACCTCCCGACCTACGACGCCTTCGTCGACGCCGGCATCCGCCACATCCTGGTGCGCCACGAGGCCGGCGGCGGTCACGCGGCGGAGGGCTACGCGAAGGCGACCGGCAAGGTCGGCGTCGCGTTCGCGACCAGCGGCCCGGGCGCGACGAACCTGATCACGCCGATCACCGACGCGATGATGGACTCGGTGCCCGTCGTGTTCATCACGGGGCAGGTTCGCACCGAGCTGCTCGGCACCGACGGCTTCCAGGAGGCCGACACGATCGGCATCACGATGCCGGTCGTCAAGCACTCCTTCATGATCCAGGACCCGCGCGAACTGCCGCGCGCGATCCACGAGGCGTTCCACGTCGCACGCACCGGCCGCCCCGGACCCGTGCTCGTCGACATCCCGCAGGACCTCTCGCGGGCGGAGATCGACTACGAGCCGGTCGCCGACGTACGCCTGCCCGGCTACCAGCCCCGCGTGGAGGGCAACCAGAAGCAGATCCGCCAGGCCGCGAAGGCGCTCGCGGCGGCACAGCGGCCGGTGATCTACGCCGGTGGCGGCGTCGTCAACGCCAACGCCTCCCGGGAGCTGACCGACTTCGTGACCTCCGATCGCTTCCCCGTCACCTGCACGCTGATGGGGCTCGGCGCCTTCCCCGCGCCGCACGAGCAGTGGCTCGGGATGCTCGGGATGCACGGCACCCGCCAGGCCAACTACGCGATGGACGAGGCCGACCTGATCTGCGCCGTCGGGGCTCGCTTCGACGACCGGATCACGGGCAAGCTGTCCGAGTTCGCCCCGCGCGCCAAGTTCATCCACATCGACGTCGACCCGGCGGAGATCTCCAAGAACGTGCCCGCGCACATCCCGATCGTCGGGGACGCCAAGCACGTGCTCGCCAAGCTGATCGTCGAGTACCGCGCCACCGAAGCCGATCCGGCCCGCCTCAATGCGTGGTGGAGCCGCATCGAGGGCTGGCGCGAGAAGTACCCGCTCGGCTACGAGGACTCGACCGACGCGGAGATCAAGCCGCAGTACATGATCCAGGCCCTGTACGAGGCGACGGGGGGCGAGGCGATCGTCACCAGCGACGTCGGCCAGCACCAGATGTGGGTTGCCCAGTACTACGACTTCCCGGCGCCTCGCCGCTGGATCAACTCAGGCGGCCTGGGCACGATGGGATTCGGCCTTCCGGCGGCGATGGGCGCGGCGGTCGGCTCTGCCGACCGCCTGGTCTGCTGCGTCGCCGGCGACGGGTCGGTTCAGATGAACGCGCAGGAGCTCGCCACCTGCGCGCAGAACAAGATCCCGATCAAGGTGTTCATCATGAACAACGGCTATCTCGGGATGGTCCGCCAGTGGCAGGAGCTGTTCTGGGACGGACGCTACAGCCACGTCGACATGGGCCAGTTCCCCGACTTCGTAAAGCTCGCCGACGCTTACGGCGTCACGGGCATGCGCTTCGAGGACAAGCAGACGCTGGTCGCGGACTTCAAGCGCGCGATCGCGATCGAGGGTCCCGTGCTCGTCGACGTGCGGGTCACCCGCGAGGAGAACACCTACCCGATGATCCCGGCCGGCAAGCCGGCGCGCGAGATGGTGGGGTGAGTGTGATGGGAGAACCGGCCACCAAGGAGACGCTCAGCCTCGAGGAGCTGCAGGCCGCCGCGAACATGCGCACGGGCCGCAAGCACGTCCTTTCGATCCTGGTCGAAAACAAGTCGGGGGTGCTCACGCGGATCGCGGGCCTGTTCGCGCGGCGCGGGTTCAACATCGACACGCTCACCGTCGGCCCGACCGACGACGAGCACATATCGCGCGTGACGCTCACCGTCGACGGCGCCGTCCACCCGATCGACCAGGTGACAAAGCAGCTGCACAAGCTCGTCAACGTGCTGAAGATCCGGGACCTGGAGCCGGGGGACACGGTCTCGCGCGAGCTCGCGCTGTTCAAGGTCTCTGCCGACAGCGCCCAGCGCGGCGAGCTTCTGCAGATCGCGGAGATCTTCCGCGGGAAGGTCGTCGACGTGACCAAGCGGGCGATCATCATCGAGATCACCGGCACGACCGACAAGATCGCCGCCTTCGAGACGATGGTGCGTCCGTTCGGCCTCGTCGAGATGATGCGCACGGGCGAGATCGCGATCTCGCGAGGTCGCACCGAGACCTAGCGAGTTGCTCCGCGCCGACTCGAGCTCGCGTTTCTCGCTCTCCGAGGGCGCCTGCGAGCGGCTCGTCAGGGTCCTCGGGCGGGCGGTGGAGCGCTCCCGGCGCAGCGGCGCCGAGACCCTCGCGGCGCTCTCGCTTCCGCTGCCCGGAGACGTCGACCCCTCGGCGGTCGTCGCCGCGTCCCGCCGGCCCGGCGAGCCCTGGTTCGTGTTCGAGCAGCCCGACCGCGGGCGTGCGGCGGTCGCCGGTCTGGGGGAGGCGGTCGCCCTCGAGGCCGCGGGCCCCGGCCGCTTCGCGGGCGTGTCCGAGCGCTGGCGGGCGCTCGCCGCGGCCGCGGTCCATGAGCAGCTCGACGGCTCCGCCGCCGCCGCGCCGCTCGCCGTCGGCGGCTTCGCGTTCGCGCCGGATGGGGGAGCCTCGCCGCACTGGCGGGATTTCGCGCCCGCATCTTTGATCGTGCCGGAGCTCGCGCTCGTGCGCGGCACGCGCGAGGGTGAGCTCGCGACGCGGATGACGCTCGCGACGCTCGCCTGCCCCGACGATCTGGCCGACGACCTGCTCGCGGGGCTGCTGGAGCGTGTCACGCAGCTGCGGATGCGCGAGCTGCCGCTGCTCGACCCCGAGCCCGCCGGGCGCTTTCAGATCGCGAGCGCGATGCCGCCCGAGCACTTCGAGGCTGCGGTCGCCCGCGCGGTGCAGGTGATCGCCGAGGGCCAGCTCAGCAAGATCGTGCTCGCACGCGAGGTGCAGGTGCACGCGCCCGCCGACTACGACGCGGCGGCCGTCTTCGGCGTGCTGCGGGACGAGTTCCCGTCGTGCTTCTGCTTCTGCGTCGGTCGCGGCGAGGCGACGCTGGTCGCCGCCAGCCCCGAGCTGCTCGTCCGACGCGAGGGACACCGTGTGAGCACGCTCGCGCTCGCCGGCTCGACTCGCCGCAGCGCCGATCCCGCAGTCGACGCCCACCTCGGCGAGCAGCTCCTGCGCGACGAGAGCTATCGCGAGGAGCACGCGATCGTTGCGCGCCGGATCGAGCGCGCGCTACGCCCGCACGCCGTCTGGGTGACCGCCGCGGCTGAGCCGGAGCTCGTGAGGATCGCGAACATCCAACACCTGGCGACGCCGATCCGCGCGCAGCTCGCCGCGCCGATGGACGCGCTCGACCTCGCCGGCCTGATGCATCCCACGCCGGCCGTCGGCGGTGAGCCGCTGGCCCGGGCCGCGCCGCTGATCCCGGCGCTCGAGGGACTCGACCGCGGCTGGTACGCGGGGCCCGTCGGCTGGGTCGACGCGACGGGCGACGGCGAATTCTGCGTCGCGCTGCGGTGCGCGCTGCTGCGCGGACCGCTCGCCCGGTGCTATGCCGGCAACGGGATCGTGCGCCACTCCGACCCTTCGGCTGAGCTCGCCGAGACCGAAGTCAAGCTGTCGGCGCTGCTCCCGCTTCTGGCGGGTTGAGCGCGAGCGCAACGGCCTGCCAGATCCGCCTGTGCAGCTCGACGTTGGCCTGGCGCTCGCCGCTCACCTCGATGATGCTCGACGGCTGCGCGGAGTCAAGCGAGCGCTCGAGCGCGGCGCGAAACCCCTGCACGTCCTCGACCCGCTCGTGCGAGA
>DASZIU010000099.1:0-33789 GCA_035948815.1 Solirubrobacteraceae bacterium
CAGCGTCAACTCGATGCACTCGGCGGTCGTCGAGATCTTCGTGCACGAGGGCGCCAAGGCTCGCTACACGACGGTCCAGAACTGGTCGAAGGACGTCTACAACCTCAACACCAAGCGCGCCGTGGTCGACGCCGAGGGCACGGTGGAGTGGGTCGGCGGCTCGATGGGCGCCAAGTACGTGATGCTCTACCCCGGCTCCTTCCTGATGGGCGAGGGCGCGCGGGCGGACCACCTCAACGTGGGCGTCGCCGGCAAAGGCGTGCACAAGGACACCGGCGCGAAGGTGGTGCACCTGGCGCCGAACACGACGTCGAACATCCTCGCCAAGTCGATCTCCAAGGACGGCGGCATCATGGGCTACCGGGGCCTCGTCAAGATGGGGCACAACTCGGCCGGCTCGAAAGCCCGCGTCCAGTGCGACGGCCTGATGATGGACGGCGAATCGCGCTCGGACACCTGGCCCGACATACAGATCCAGAACCCACACGTGACCGTCGCCCACGAGGCCACGGTCGGGAGGATCTCCGACGATCAGCTCTTCTACATGGGCTCTCGGGGCTTCACCGAGGACGAGGCCGCGGCGATGATCGTCAACGGCTTCATCGAGCCCGTGACCAAGGAGCTCCCGATGGAGTACGCGGTCGAGCTGAACCGGCTGATTCAGCTCGAGATGGTCGGCTCCATCGGCTGAGACGCCCGATCGCCGGCGTCTGGCTGCGTCCTCGATCACTCGTGTGCAGAGCACACTTCGCTCACTGCGTCCTTGCCATGCTTGACCCTCCCGCCTCTCAGAGGCGCGCGCGCGACGACCCCGTCGATTCACCCGATTTGCCGATGACCTGGGTGGCCTGGCCGCGTGCGGCCAGGCTCGGGGGCGCACATGTGCGCCCCCGCCGACCGGCGCATGCGCCGGTCGGTTCGGGATCGATCAGGATGGGCGGCTAGCGGGTTGCGGGTTCCGGTTGACACGATCGCCGCGCCGTTGTTCCCGCGCAAGCTGCCGTGGGTGAACGTCAAGAGCCCGCCGTCGAGCATCCAGCGGGGACGGCCGCTGCTGGTCGAGTTCTGGGACTTCTGCCGGCCGAACTCGGTGCGCACGCTCCCGTATCTGAAGGCGTGGCACGAGCGCTACGCGGAGGCGGGCCTGCGGATCGTGGGCGTCCACTGCCCGGGCTTTGAGATCTCGCGCGAGGAGGAGGCCGTCAGGGCGGCCGTCGCGAGGCTCGAGATCTCCTATCCGGTGCTGATCGACAGCGAGCTCGAGCTGTGGCGCGAGTACGAGAACGAGGGCTGGCCGGCGCGCTATCTGTTCGACGGGTCGGGCCGCCTGTTCGAGTACCACTTCGGCGAGGGCGCCTACGCCGAGACCGAGCGTGCGATCCAGGAGCTGCTGGGCGTGGAGGGCGAGCCTGTGCCTCCGCTGCGTCCCGAGGACGCGCCCGGAGCAGCGCTCTCGCCTCCGAGCGCCGACCGCGAGGGCGCCTACGACGGCCCCTATGAGGCGGGCGGCGTCTGGGCGGTGCTCGACGGCGCGGGAACCGTCCGCGTCAACGGAGGCCCGTCCGCCGGCGGCGCCGAGGTAACGATCACGCATCCCGGCGCCTACCCGTTGCTCGAGCACGCTCGACACACCGTCGGCGTGCTCGAGATCGAGATCGGGCCCGGGGTGGAGTGCGTGGCGACCTGCTTCACGCCCGGAGTGAGCTGACAGGACCGATCGGGCCGGCCCCTGCCGCGCGCTCGCGATCGGGGGCTTGATCGTCGTCCATCGCTTCCTGTTCGCGGGCCGCAGCGGAGATCCGCGCGCAGCTCACCTCATCGCCGGCCGGATCTCCTCGACCGCGCGGTCCTGCAGCAGACGCTTGACCAGCGGAGGACCAGAGTCCTCGACGAGGACGGCGGCGCCCGGCCAGTACGGGCTCTCGCCGGGCGTGGCCGTCAGGAAGACCGCCGAGTAGGTCCAGCTGCCGGCGTTGACGAGCCGCGCGCCTGCGGCCCCCAGCCACTCGGCCTCGCGGTCCCCGTCCAGCGGGCCGGGGCGATGTGTGTGGCCGAAGACGACGTGGCTCTCCCCCAGGCCGAGCCGCTCCGCCACCTCTCCCATCGCCCGCAAGCCAGCGCGCCGGAGCTCGCCCCCGGATATCTCCGGCCGCAGCGGTCCGAGCCCGGCGCGGTTGAGCGCGGCCACGGCGACGGGGAAGGCGCCGACCAGGGCGAGCCTGCGGAGCTCTCGCGCGATCGCGCCGCCGCGCGAGCCGAGGACGGCTCTGACTCCGTCGGGGGCGGTGTCGGGGGCGCCCTCGTCGGCGCCCCCCCGCAGCGCCCGCCAGGCGCCGACGGTCGTCATGCCGTTGAGCGCGTCGCTCGTCGGCGCGACGCGTGCGACCGCGTCTCGCCACGCGAACACGGGGCTGGCGACGGCCTCATAGTCCTCGACCGAGTCGAAGCTCTCGGCGGGGCGGCCGAGCACGCGGCTCATCACCCCGACGCTCAGGCGCTCGAGCGTCGGCACGGTCAGATGGCAGTCCAGATAGTGACCGTGCGTCGCATAGACGTCGGGCCGGATCCACAGGCCGGGGTAGGCGACCGTGACACGCGCCGGCGCGGCCCAGGAAGCGATCGTCTCCATCATCGGCGATGCCTCCGAGGGCTCGAGGAGCTGCTCGAGCCCGAGCGGGGTGGCAAGCTCGGACTGGCCTCGACGCGAAAGCCACGGTTCGACGAGGGCATGGTCGTGGTTGCCGGCCGTGATCACGAGCTCGCGTCCCTCCATCGCCCGCCCGAGCTCTTCGAAGACCGGGCGCGCGCTGGCCATCGCATCGCGGGCGGGACCGTGGCGAAGCTCGAGGACATCCCCGAGCAGCACGAGGCGGTCGGTCTCACGCGCCGCCGCGATCAGCGCGGCGCGTATCTCGGGACGGCGGAGCACGTCGGACCCGGAGACGCTCCCCAGGTGCAGGTCGGAGACGATCAGCGTGCGCATCGCTGGCGGCCGGCGGGCCGAGGCACCCCGCTCACGCGGGCACGCGCGGAGCCGGCCCGCAGATCAGGACGCTCCGGCGACGGCTTCGCGGATCTGCTTGGGCAGCATGAAGCGGACGTCCTCGCGGATCACGTCGAACTCCGAGACGTCGCTGACGCCGCGAGCGCGGAAGAGCTCGACGAGCTCCTGCACGAGGTGCTCGGGCGCGCTCGCGCCCGAGGAGATGCCAACGACGCGGGCGCCCTCGAGCCATTCCTCGCGGACCTCGCCGGCGTTGTCGATCAGATAGGCCTGCGTACCGCAGTCGCGCGCCACCTCGACCAGGCGAACAGAGTTCGAGGAGTTGGCCGAGCCGATCACGAGCATCAGGTCGCAGTCACCCGCCATCTGCTTGACGACCGACTGGCGGTTCGTCGTCGCGTAGCAGATGTCATCCGTGCGCGGCCCGACGATCTTCGGGAAGCGCTCGCGCAGGCGGGCGATGATCGACGTCGTTTCGTCGACGGCGAGCGTGGTCTGCGTGACGTAGGCGATGCGCTCGTCGTCCTCGATCTCGAGCTCCTCCACGTCCTGCTCGTCCTGGACGAGGACGATCTGCTCGGGAGCCTCGCCCATCGTTCCTTCGACCTCCTCGTGGCCGTCGTGACCGATCAGGACGATCGTGTATCCGTCGGCAGCGAAGCGGGCGGCCTCGCGGTGCACCTTGGTCACGAGCGGGCAGGTCGCGTCGATCGTGTGCAGGCTCCGCGCCTCGGCGCCGGAGCGCACACTCGGAGCCACGCCGTGCGCCGAGAAGACGCACACGGCGCCCTCCGGCACTTCGGTCTGCTCCTCGACGAAGATCGCTCCCCGCTCGCACAGGGCCGCGACCACATGCTTGTTGTGGACGATCTCCTTGCGCACGTAGACGGGGGCGCCGTGGATCTCAAGCGCCCGTTCCACCGTCTGCACCGCGCGATCCACTCCTGCGCAGTAGCCGCGTGGGGCCGCCAGCAGCAGCTTCTCGACGGTGTGCGACACGATTGCCATTGTAGGGGGCGCCGAGGTAGGCTAAGCAGCAGATGTCCCAGCGTCATCTCGACAGGCTCACGCCGGTGGACGCCTCGTTCCTGCATCAGGAGACCCCCGTCTCCCACATGCACATCGGCGGCGTGATGATCGTCGAGGGCCCTCCCCCGGCGATGGAGGAGTTCCTCGGGCAGATCCGCATGCGCCTGCACCTCGTACCGCGCTACCGGCACAAGCTTGCATACACCGCTCTCGACAGCGGGCGGCCCGTGTGGGTCGACGACCCGAGCTTCAACCTCGAGTACCACGTCCGCCACACGGCGCTGCCCTCTCCCGGCACGTGGGAGCAGCTCCAAGAGCTGACCGCGCGGATCTTCTCGCAGCAGCTCGACCGCTCCAAGCCGCTTTGGGAGATGTGGATGATCGAGGGTCTCGAGGATGACCGCTTCGCGCTGATCACGAAGACCCACCACTCGCTGATCGACGGCATCGGCGGAGTCGACCTGGCGACCGTGCTGTTCGACGTCTCGCCCGACCCCCCGCCGATCGCGCACTCGGACCGGGCGTGGCAGCCGCATTCCGAACCGGGAGCGGCGAAGCTCGTCGCCGCCGGTCTGCTCGGAGCCGTCAAAGCCGGGGTCGAGCTCGCGGACGGCGCGATCGACGCCCTCACCCACCCCGAGCGCGCGCTCGCTCGCGCGCGAGAAGTCGCCGAGGGCGTGGGCGAGATCGTGTGGGCTGGCCTGAACCCGGCGCCGCAGACCCCGCTGAACGTCCCGATCGGCCCCTACCGGAGGTTCATCGGCGTGACGAGCCAGCTCGAGGACTTCAAGCTGGTCAAGAACAGGTTCGGAGGGACCGTCAACGACGTCGTGCTCGCCGTCGTCGCGGGAGCGCTCAGGTCGTTCCTGATCTCGCGTGGCCGCCGCACCGAGGGCGTCGAGCTGCGTGCGCTGGTTCCCGTGTCGGTGCGGGCCGAGGACCAGCACAACCAGGCGGGAAACCGCATCGTCGTGATGCGCGGCCCGTTGCCCGTCTACATCGCCGATCCCCTCCAGCGCCTGCGCTTCGTCGCCCACGCGATGGACGGCCTGAAGGAGTCCAAGCAGGCGCTCGGGGCCGAAATGATCGCCGGCGCCCAGAGCTTCGCGCCACCGACGATCCTCGCTCAGGCATCGCGGCTGAACTTCTCCACGCGCCTGTTCAACCTGATCGTCACGAACATCCCCGGCCCGCAGTTCCCCCTGTACGTGCTCGGACGCGAGATGGTCCAGGCGATCCCGGTCGCGTTCCTGCCGCAGAACCATGCGCTCGCGATCGCGATCATGTCCTACAACGGCCAGATGAACTTCAGCCTGCTGGGGGACTTCGACGCCCTCCCGGACATCGACTCGATCGGCGAGAAGATCGCCGAGGAACTGGCGTACCTGGTGTCGCTCGCGCGCGAGTCGGTGCCGACCCCGGCCTAGCCGCGCCCAGCTCGCCGCCGCTCAGCCCGTTGGCGTGGGCCGCGCGCCAGCTGCTGCGAAGTCGCTTCGATCTCTGAACCCGCGCCCTGCGCGGTGCAGGGCGGCTGCCCGGGAACGCCGCACAGCGGCGGCGGGGGTGTGGACGGTGCAGGCGGGCCCTGGGCGCCCTGTTCTTCGGCCGCATCTTCGGGTTCGGGCAGCGGGCCCGGCAGCGCCTGCGGTTCGGGTCCCGAGCCCTTCGGCGTTGCCTTCGACGGACCTGGCTTGCCTGCGGCCATCGGCGCGGATCCGGCCCTCGGAGGTTCGCCGCCCACAGGCGCCAGGGGCCCGAAGACCACATCCTGCGGCGTCGGGTAGACGCCGGGCGGTAGGTTCGCGCCAAGGTCGCCGTAGTCGTTGTAACCCCAGCAGGCCGCTCCTCCTGCGGCGAGCTGGACGCAGTTGTGGAAGACAGCTGCGCTGATCGAGACGGCGTCGTGGATTCCCTGCACGACGTGCGGCCGCTCCGTTTCCCTGCCGACCCGACCGCTGCCGTTCTGGCCGCGCTTGTTGTCTCCCCAGCAGCGGGCTTCGCCGTCGCTCAGCACGGCGCAGATCTCGCCGAGTGCGACGCTGACGCTCGACACCGGAGGGATCGCGACGGGGCGCGGCGTAGCCTCGCCGTCTCCCCAGCAGACGAGCCTGCCCAGCGCGAGCACCGCGCAGGCGTGGCTGCCGCCGGCCGCCACCGCCGTTGCCTCATGGACGCCACTGACCGGCACGGGGGTCGAGCTGTCTCGGCTCGCCCCGTTTCCGAGCTGCCCGGCTCCGCCCGCTCCCCAGCAGTCGACGCCGCCGGTGGAGAGGAGCGCACACGTTTCATCGAAGTGGTCGTTCGTCGAGACGGTGAGCGCGTCGTTGATGCCGGCGACCTGCACGGGCACGGTGCTGAAGGGAATCGAACTGCCGTTGCCGAGCGCGCCGTTGAAGTTCAGTCCCCAGCACTCCACGACCCCACTCGCGAGCGCAGCGCACGCATGGAATCGGCCGACCGTCACCGACACCGCGCTGCTGATGCCCGTCACGGCGACCGGCGTCGCGGAGTCTTCGGTCGACCCGTTCCCCAGCTTGCCGAAATTGCCGTCGCCCCAGCACTCGACGCCGCCTGAGTTCAGGACCGCGCACGCCGAGCGACCCACGCTGACCTGCTTGGCATCCGAGATGCCCGCCACCGGCACGGGCACCCTGCTGTGCTGCCGCGTTGAATAGTCGAAGCCGGCGCACACCACCTGCCCCGCTCGCGTTGCGCACGTCCGGCCGCCGGCGGCCGAGATCATGTCGGCCCCCGAGGCGCTCGCCCCCGCGAGAGCGAGCCAGGCGCCGACGGCGCCTACGGCACCGAGAGATGTACGTGCGAGTGCAGACACGATCGCTCCCTCCCACTTCCATTACGACGAGGCGGCTGGCACGCAACGAGACGCCCCCGTCTGGATGCATTGGCGATGTTTCACATCGCCAAGAGCGGCCTTGGGCTGAGTTCGGGCGCCTCTACGTGGACGGATAGACGGGGCAGCCCAAGGCAGCCGCGCCGAAGCCCTCACAGCTCCCGCTCGTAGAAGTGCATGACCGGGCCCTCGGGAACGCCTTCACGGTTGCTGAACCCAAAGCTCTCGTAGAGGGCGCGCGCGGCGAAGTCGCTCTCGCCGGTGCCGACCTCGATCCGGTCGGCACCCCGTCGACGGGCAGCCTCCAGCACCGCCTGCAGCAGCGCGCGCCCGAGGCCGCGGCCCCGCCGGTCCGGAACCACATAGAGCTCGGCGAGGTAGCACTCGAGCGCCTCGGTCCAGATCGCGGGGCGAAAGCGCAGCAGCGCCAGTCCGTCCGGCCCCTCCCCCGCGAGGAGCACGGTGAGCTCATCCTCGCCGAGCAGATGTCTGACGCGCTCGGCGAGCTGGCCCGGACCGGGCGTGGGCTCGCCGAACTCGTCGTTGAAATCGTGGAGAAGCCGGCCGATCGCATCTGCGTCCGCGAGCTGCCCGACGCGCACGCCGCACTCCCCCGCGTTGCTCACCGATGCTCCCGACACGAACCAGGTCGTCCCCCGGCGCGACTATGGCGTTGCCGGGCTTCCCGACAGCGGGACGCGCTCAGAACCCGAGCGCGAACTTGGCGTCCTCGCTCATCTTCTCGGGCGACCAGGGCGGGGTGAAGACCATCTCCGACTCGACGCTCTTGACCCCCTCGAGTTCGCCGACGAATTCGTCGATCTGCTCGGTCACCTGAGGGCCGATCGGGCACCCGGGGGTCGTCAGCGTGAAGGTCACGCGAACCGCCCCGTCGTTGACCTCCACGCCATAGATGAGGCCGAGCTCGACGAAATCCAAGCCGAGCTCCGGGTCGATCACGTTCGAGAGGGCGTCGAAGACGTCCTCCTCGCTGGGCATGGGTGCCGCGTCAGACATGCTGCCAGTCTAGCTTGGGCACGAATGCCTGCCAGACGCGGCGACTGGCGTATGGTCTCACTCGCACATTCCGGGAGAAAGGGGCCACAGAATGAACACCTACGTGATCCTCCGCCGCAGCGGCTGGCAATCACCACAGGAGCTCGAGGAGGCAGCCGCGCGTTCGAAACAGGTCGGCGACGCGGAGATGTCAGACGACATCCGCTGGATCCGCAGCTACGTCCTGCAGGAGGGCGGTGGCCCCGTTGGCACCGTCTGCATCTACGAGGCCAGCAGCCCCGAGGCGATCCGCGAGCACGCCGCGCGCGCCGATCTGCCGGTCGACGAGATCATCGCCGTGGCCGACACCGTCATCGTCCGCCCGGACCCGCAGACCGCCGGCGTCTGAGCGACGGCCGCCGCACCAGCGGCGCCCGCAGGGAGCGACGTGTGCTTCGCACACGAGCTGGCCGATCGGCGATCCCTCGGATCTCGGATCGGTAGGACACCGCCTCGCGCCGGCCCTCTAGCGCAGCGGGCAGAGGGCCAAGCGAGGCAAGGACGCAGGGAGCGACGTGTGCTCCGCACACGAGCTGGCCGATCGGAGATCCTCGATCTCGGATCGGTAGGACACCGCCTCGCGCCGGCCCTCTGCCCGCTAGTTGTCGCAGCCCAGGCGATCCCACATGTAGAGCTGGATGCACTCGTTCGCGAGTTCGATCGCGCGCTCTTCGGAGAGGCGTGGAAGCACCGTGTCGAGCGCCTGCTCCTCGGCGACGCCGGCTTGGAAGGCCTCCTCGCCGCGGAAGCCGGCGGCGATCTTCAGCGCCTCGCGCCGGTTCTCACCGAGGCTCGGGAAGACGCGCACGAGGAAGTCTGTGTTGGGGATTGGCTGACCGACCTCGAGGGACGCATGCCAGGCCGCGAGCAGGTGCAGGTCGTCCTGGTCGAGATCGGCGACCGCCTTGGCGTAGTGAACGGTCAGCTCCTGGTCGGGGATGTCATCCACCCAGGCGCGCACGACCTCGCCCACGAGTTGGCGTCGGGCCTCGCGGCCGACTGACTCGGCGATGACGCGGATTGCATCTTGGGGTTGGATGAAGCAGAGTGGCATCGGCGACTCCTGAAGAAGAGGAAAAGCAGACACCGGGCACTGTAGGCGGCGGTGTGGACGTCAATTTCTCGCGCGCCCGGACCGACCGACGGCTCAGAGGCCGAGCGCGCCCGCGGCCAGCTCGAGCACGTCGACGTCGCCCGCCTCGGAGGCGGAGCCCATCGTGGCCCGCTCCGGCGAGCCCCAGTTGGCAAGCGCCAGGTCGAGCGTCTCGATCGGCACGCCGACCGCCTCTGCGAGCGACCCGGCGCGGCGCTCCAGGAGCAGCGGGTCGCCGATCCCGAAGACCCGCTTGGCTGCCAGCGCCGTCGGGTCGCCGGCCGACAGCCCCGCCGCCCCGGAGAGGTGAAGTGAGTCGGGGAGCAGCTCGTAGACGCCCAGGCGTCCCAGCGTGAGCAGCAGCTCGTAGCGACCCGTGCGGCCGAGCCCGGGGAGCGCAAGCCGCTCGAAGATTCGATCGAAGCGACGCGCGGGAGCCCAGCTGCGATCGCCGCGGAAGGCGATCGCCTGGGGCCCCTCGCCGGAGCTCACCTCGCCGTCGCCGCCCGTCCCCGCGAGCGGATCGCGTCCTGCTTCAGTCGTGCCGCCCGCCGCGTCGACCCCGCTCTGCTCGGGAGCAGACGACGCGCGCTGCGCCCACTGGCGGTACGCCACGAGGGTCTCCGCGCCGCGGGCCCGATCGTGTGAGGTCCGCGGGCCGACCGGCACGTCGTCGAGCTCGGGGAGCCGGCCGTCGATCTCCCAGGGGCGCTCGGAGCCACGCTCCAGGGCGAGGCTCACGCCGGCGAACGGATCGTCTGCCTCCAGCGGCGAGAGATAGGCGACCAGGAAGGCGATCCAGGTGGCACGCTCGCGGTCGGTGCGCGACAGCGCGCGGACCCGGCCGTACAGGCCGGGCGGGTCCTCCGCAAGGCGCGCAAGCCGGGCGCTCGAGAAGGCGATCTCGGCAGCCAGGCGCGAAGCGTCGGCCGACGCATGGATCCCGGGCACCAGCTGCGAGGCGTAGCCGTCGCGCTCAGCGCGTCCCTCGCGGCGAACCCGCATCGCATCCGCCCGCGCCGGGCGACCGCCGCGCCGCTCGGCGGGCGCGCGGGTCGAGGCGCCACGACGGGACGCACTCGCGTCGGGCGCGCCCGGCAGCGTCTTGCTGCAGATCGGGCAGCGCTCTATGAAGCGGTTGTGGCGGCAGAAGGTCGGCATGCGGCCGGTCGGAGGAGGCTCTGGCACGCGCCCGGGCCCATCGCGAGCAAGCGTAGCGGGCCTCAGCCGTCGGCCGACGAGGCCTCCACACCGGGGCCCGCGTGCCGAGGCGGACCCTCGGGTCCTTCGTCGGCGTCGGCGTGGCCCGCCAGACCGTCGTCCGAGACGCCGGTGCCGGGGAAACCGGCGGCGCGCCCGTTGGAGCGGGCCCGCGCATCGAGGTAGCGGTCCACCATGCGAGCGCACTGGCGACCCTCGTTGATCGCCCACACGATCAGCGACTGCCCGCGGCGCGCGTCGCCGGCCGCGAAGACGCCATCGACCGAGCTCGTGTAGGGCCTGACCGCCTTGACGTTGCCGCGCGGGTCGCGCTCGACGCCGAGCTGTTCGAGCAGCTCCTGCTCGGGGTGCAGGAAGCCCATCGCCAGCAGCACCAGCTGGGCGGGCAGCTCGCGCTCGGTTCCGGCGATCGGGGCGAACGGCGGGTCCGGCTCGGCCTGCGCGATCGCGAGCGCGGCCACGGCGCGGCTGCCGTCGTCGACCAGGCGGGTCGTGGTGATCGAATAGTCCTGCTCGCCGACGCCGGCCGTCTTGACCTCCTGCATCGCATAGCTGAGGCGGTACTTCGACGGCCACAGCGGCCAGGGGGTGACCTCGTCGGGGCGATAAGGCGGCGGCTCGGACAGGAGCTCGAGCTGGGTGATCGAGCGGGCTCCCTCACGGATCGCGTTGCCGACACAGTCGGCGCCCGTGTCGCCGCCGCCGATCACCACCACGTCCTTGTCCTTGGCGCTGATCGCCCGCTCCAGCGGTGGCTGCGGCGCCGCCGGCTCGGGACCGTGCTCGCGCGCGACCCAGCGGTTGCGCTGGTAGAGGTAGTCCATCGCGAAGTTGACGCCGTCGAGCTCGCGGCCCGGGACGGGCAGGTCGCGCGGGACGCGCGAGCCGGTGGCGAGCACGATCGCATCGAAGCGCTCGCGCAGCTCCTCGACGCTGACGTCGCTGCCGACGTCGACGCCGCAGCGCATCTCGACGCCCTCGGCGATCATCTGCTCGACGCGCCGCTCGACGACGCGCTTCTCGATCTTGAAGTCCGGGACGCCGAAGCGGACCAGGCCGCCGATCGCCTCGTCGCGCTCGAACAACGTCACCTTGTGGCCGGATCGCCGCAGCTGCTGCGCGGCGGCCATGCCCGCCGGGCCGGCGCCCACGACCGCGACGCCCATCCCGGTCTCGCGCCGGGGCGGCTGCGGCACGACCCAGCCCTCCTCCCAGGCGCGGTTGATGATCGAGTTCTCGATCTGTTTGATCGTGACGGCGTCGCCTTCGCGGATCTCGAGCACGCACGCCGCCTCGCACGGCGCCGGGCACAGGCGTCCGGTGAACTCCGGGAAGTTGTTTGTGGCGTGCAGCTGGACGATCGCGTCGCGGAAGCGATCGCGATAGACGAGGTCGTTCCAGTCAGGGATCAGGTTTCCGAGCGGGCACCCGTTGTGGCAGAACGGAACGCCGCAGTCCATGCAGCGGGCCCCCTGCTCGCGCAGCTCCTGAACCGGGCGCTGCAGCAGGAACTCGCGGTAGTCATGCGCGCGCTCGGCCGGGTCCCGCTGGGGGACTCCGTGGCGCTCGATCTGCAGAAAGCCGCCTAGCTTGCCCATCAAGCGCCCGTCTCACCCACCGCGTCGAGCGGCCGGCGAGCCGACAGGTTCCCGTTCTGCGCGGCGATCTCAGCGCGCGCTTCTTCCTCGGCGAGCTCGCGCAGAACCCGCTTGTAGTCGTGCGGCATCACCTTCACGAACGCGCCCCGGGCGAGCAGCTCCTCCCACTCGCCGAGCACCCGTGCCGCGACCGGCGAATCGGTGCGCCGCTGGTGCTCTTCGACCATCGCGCGCAGCTCGATCGCGTCGGCCTCCGAGAGCCCGTCGAAGCCGACCATGCCCATGTTGCAGCGCTTCTCGAAGCTGCCGTCCTCATCGAGGACGTAGGCGACGCCGCCGCTCATTCCGGCCGCGAAGTTGCGGCCGGTGGGCCCGAGCACCACGACCCGCCCGCCGGTCATGTACTCGCAGCAGTGGTCGCCGACGCCCTCGACGACAGCCCAGGCACCCGAGTTGCGGACCGCGAAGCGCTCGCCCGCCAGCCCCCGGAAGAACGCGCGGCCCGCGGTCGCGCCGTAGAGCACGGTGTTGCCGACGATCACGTTCTGCTCGGCCTTGAAGTGGTCTCCCATCCCCTCGCGCGGCCTGATCGCGAAAACGCCGCCCGACAGACCCTTGCCGGCGTAGTCCTGCGCGTCGCCGCGCAGCGTGAAGGTGACTCCGGGCGCGAGCCAGCCGCCGAAGCTCTGCCCCGCCGAACCCTCGAAGTCGACGACGATCGTGTCCTCGGCCAGCCCGCCTGCGCCGTGGCTTCGGGCTATGTGGCTCGAGAGGATGCCGCCGACGCAACGGTTGCGGTTGCGGATCGGAAGCGCGAAGCTCACGCGATCGCCGCGCTCGAGCGCCGGTCGCGAGCTCTCCACGAGCCGCCAGTCGAGCGCGTCCTCGAGGACGGCGGGAGGCGGTTCGACGCGGCGGCGCGGCGCGCCGTCTGGGAGCTCGATGTGCGTGAGCATGTGCGTGAGGTCGACGCCGCGGGCCTTCCAGTGGTCGATCGCGGGTCCGACGCCCAACAGGTCGACGCGGCCGATCGTCTCGTCCAGAGAGCGCAGGCCGAGCCCCGCCAGGATCTCCCGCACCTCCTCCGCGACGAAGAAGAAGAAGTTGACGACGTGCTCGGGCGTCCCCTTGAAGCGCTTGCGCAGCTCCGGGTCCTGCGTGGCGATGCCGACCGGGCAGGTGTTCAGGTGGCAGGCGCGCATCATGATGCAGCCGGTGGCGATCAGCGGGGCGGTCGAGAATCCCATCTCGTCGGCGCCCAGCATCGCTGCGACGACCACATCGCGCCCTGTCTTCAGCTGCCCGTCGGTCTGCACGACGATGCGCGAGCGCAGGTCGTTGAGAAGCAGCGTCTGCTGGGTCTCCGCGAGACCGATCTCCCACGGCACGCCCGCCGACTGGATCGAGGACAGCGGCGAGGCCCCGGTGCCGCCGTCGTGACCCGAGATCAGCACTCGGTCGGCGTTGGCCTTCGAGACCCCGGCCGCGACCGTCCCGACGCCAACCTCGGCGACGAGCTTGACCGACACCTGCGCGCCGCGATGCTCCGCTGTCGCCGGGTTCGAGCAGCGCAGGTCGTAGATCAGCTGCTTGAGGTCCTCGATCGAGTAGATGTCGTGGTGGGGCGGCGGGGAGATCAGGCCGACCCCCGGCGTCGTGTGGCGGATCGATCCAATGTAGGAGTCGACCTTGTGTCCCGGCAGCTGCCCGCCCTCGCCCGGCTTCGCGCCCTGCGCCATCTTGATCTGGAGCTCGTCGGCGTTGACGAGATAGTGGATCGTCACGCCGAAGCGGCCCGATGCGACCTGCTTGATGGATGAGCGGCGGCGATCGCCGTTGGCGTCGGCCACATAACGCGACGGGTCCTCGCCTCCCTCGCCCGTGTTCGAGCGCCCGCCGAGCCGGTTCATCGCGATCGCCAGCGTCTCGTGCGCCTCCCTGGAGATCGACCCGAGGCTCATCGCGCCGGTGCAGAAGCGCTTGACGATCTCGCTGGCCGGCTCGACCTCCTCGAGCGGTATCGCCTCCCGTCCCTCCGCGCGAACCTCGAGCAGCCCGCGCAGCGTCGCGCGCCGGGCGGCATCGTCGTTCACGGTGCGGGCGTACTCACGGTACTTCTCGAAGGCCGGGCTCTCGCGAACGGCGTCATATGCCTCGCGATCGCCCTCCAGCGCCGCGCCGACGTCGCCGTTCGCCGCGCGCACCGCATGTTGCACGAGCGCGATCGTCTCCGGATTCCACATGTGATGCTCGCCGTCGCGGCGCCAGGCGTAGACGCCTCCGACGGGCAGCAGCTCGTCCTGCGGAGCGGGGTAGGCGCGCGCGTGGCGCTCGAGCGCCTCGGTCGCGAGCACCTCCAGCCCGACGCCGCCGATTCGCGACGCGGTGCCCGTGAAGTGCTTGTCGATCAGCTCTCGCTCGAGCCCGACGGCCTCGAAGATCTGCGCGCCGCGGTATGACTGGATCGTGGAGATGCCCATCTTGGAGATCGTCTTCAGGAGGCCTTTGCCGACGGCTTTGACGAAGTTCTGAGCCGCCCGCTCGAGCAGCTTGTTCAGCTCCTCGGCGCTGGGCGCGGCGCCGCCGTTGACAGCGGCCTCGCGGCCGACGCGGCCCTCGACTACGAGCTCGTCCAACGTCTCGAGTACGACATAGGGGTTGATCGCGCTCGCGCCGTAGCCGATCAGGGTCGCGAAGTGATGCACCTCGCGAGGCTCGCCGGACTCGACGATGATCCCGGCGCGCAGGCGGGTTCCCTCGACGACGAGGTGGTGATGAACGGCGGCGACCACCAGCAGCGAGGGAATCGGAGCCCGCCTCGGGCCGAGCTGGCGATCGGAGAGGATCATGATGTTGACGCCCTCGGCGATCGCCTCCTGGGCTTCGCGGCAGATCCGCTCGATCGCCACCCGCATCCCGTCGGGACCTTCGTCGATCGGCCAGGTCATGTCGAGCGTCTGCGCTTTGTAGACCTCGTGGTCGACGTGGCGCAGCGTCTCGAGCTCGCGGTTGAGCAGGATCGGCTGGTCGAGCAGCAGCTTGTGGGCATGCTCGGGCGTCTCGTCGAAGAGGTTGCGCTCGTTGCCGAGGCTCGTTGCGAGGCTCATCACGATTTCCTCGCGGATCGGGTCGATCGGCGGGTTGGTCACCTGTGCGAACAGTTGCTTGAAGTAGGAGAACAACGGCGGCGCCTGGTCGGAGAGGACGGCCAGCGACAGGTCGTTGCCCATCGAGCCGACGGGCTCGGCGCCTTCGAGGGCCATCGGCTCGAGCAGCACTCGCAGGTCCTCCTGCGAGTAGCCAAAGGCGCGCTGGCGCAGCCGCAACGGCTGGCTCGAGAGCGTCACCTGCTCGGAGGGCTCGAACGTCGAGAACGGGACCGCGTTGCGCGCATACCACTCTCCGTAGGGCTGCCTCGTGGAGACCTCGCGCTTGACCTCCTCGTCCTCCACGATGCGCCCGCGCTCGAGGTCGACGAGGAACAGCTTGCCCGGCTGCAGGCGACCGAGCCGACGGATCTGCTCGGGCGGTATGTCGAGCAGGCCCGACTCGGAGCCGAGGACGACGTGTCCGTCGGTCGTCTCGACCCAGCGCCCCGGCCGCAGCCCGTTGCGGTCGAGCGTCGCGCCGACGACGCGCCCGTCGGTGAACGCGACCGACGCGGGGCCGTCCCAGGGCTCCATCAGGCACGAGTGGAACGCGTAGAAGCCCTTCAGGTAGTCGGGCAGGTCCTCGCGGTCGCGGTAGGCCTCGGGGATCATCATCATCGCCGCGTGGGGAAGCGAGCGCCCCGCGAGCAGCAGCAGCTCGAGTACGTTGTCGAAGGTCGCAGAGTCGGAGTTGCCGGGCGTGACGACGGGAAGGATCTTCCTCAGGTCCTCGCCGAAGAGCTCGCTGCGCAACTTGCTCTCGCGGGCGCGCATCCAGTTGACGTTGCCCATCACCGTGTTGATCTCGCCGTTGTGGCAGATCACGCGGTAGGGGTGGGCCAGCTCCCAGCTCGGGAAGGTGTTCGTCGAGAAGCGCGAGTGCACGAGCGCCATCGCCGACTTGGTCCGCTCGTCGCGCAGGTCGGGGTAGAAGGCGGCGAGCTGGAAGCTGATCAGCATGCCCTTGTAGTTGAGCGTGCGGGAGGAGCTCGACGCCACGTACAGGCCCGGCTCCTCGGCCGTCAGCTCGCACACGCGGCGGATCACGTAGAGCTTGCGCTCGAAGGCGTCGGGGTCGCCCTCGAGGCCAGGGGCCGCGCCTACGAACAGCTGACGGATCACAGGCCGGCAGGCGGCTGCCGTCTCGCCCGTCTCCTCTGGGCAGACGGGCACATCTCGCCAACCCAGCAGCCGCTGGCCCTCGTCGAGGACCGTGCGCTCGAGCTGGCCTTCTAGCCGTCCCCGCGTGGCGGGATCGGTCGGCAGGAAGCACATCAGCACGCCGTAGCCCCCGAGTGGCGGCAGGTCGAACTCCACGACCCCGCGAAGCAGCTCGTCGGGCATCTGCATGAGGATCCCCGCGCCGTCACCGGTGCACCGGTCGGCGCCGGTGGCGCCGCGGTGCTCGAGGTTCTCGAGCGCCGTGATCGCCCGCGCGATCACCTCGTGCGTCGGCTCGTTGTCCAGACGTGCGACCATGCCCACGCCGCACGCGTCATGCTCGTAACGAGGGTCGTAGAGGCCGACGGCCCCTGGCGGCTGCTGGGTTTGCGAAGTCATGGAAGTGCTCCCTAGGGGCGGTGCATCGAGCGTGGCGCGGGCAGGCGGGCACCTGAGGTGGAGCCAGAAAGCGTAGCAGCGAAGCGCGCCGCAAAACCGGCGGATCGATCAATCCACAGGTGCGCGGATCGGGCCTTCGGGGCCGCCCGCGCGGGCGTTTCAGCTCGAATCCGCCGTCGCCGCGGCCGGGTCCGGCTCCTCTCGCATCGTGTGCTCCTCGTCCCAGGAGCAGAGGCCCGCTCTCCCGGGGCATGTCTGGCACAGCGCGCGGTGCGGGCGAGGGGTGACGGTGAACCGCCGATCGCGCGCGATCGCGACCTTCGCCGCCACCTGCTCCTCGAGCGACGCGCGGTCGCCGGCCGTGTAGCGGACCGACGTCCACTCGTCGGGGCGCTCGAGGAACCAGTGCACGACCTCGACCGCCGCGGCCCCCTCTCGTAGCACGGCGAGCGCATACACGAGCCGCTGGATGCCATAGTCGCGCTCGACCAGCTCGCCCAGCGGGACGTCGGGGCCGACGCGGTCGCTCTTGTAGTCGAGCACGAGCCGCGCGCCGTCGTGCTCGTGGGCGAGCAGGTCGATCACGCCGGTGATCAACGGCTCCTGCGCGGTCAGCGAGAACGCGAACGGATGCTCGCGGCGGATCGAGGAGGCGCTCGCGATCCTGCGCGTCAGGCTCGACCGTGCGGCGCGATCGATCAGCGCCGCGATCTCCTCGCGTTCGCGCGCGCCGACCTCGAGACCGAGCTCGGCGGCCGCGGCGGCGATCTCCTCGCGGCCGGGACCCCGCGGGGCACCGAAGTCGAGCCCCTCCATCAACCGGTGCACGAGCGCGCCGCGGACCCGCGCCTCGAGGCCTGCCTCGCCCGGCCCCCGCGCGGCCGTGCGATCCTCGAGCAGGCCGAGGACGCGTTCCAGGTAGAAGCGATAGCCGCAGCGCTCGAGCTCGGTCAGCGAGGTGTAGCTCAGGCGCGTCACGCCGTCGGACTCGAGCGATCGCGTCTCGGGAGAGGCGGTGGCGACGCGAGCGGCCGCCGTTGCCGTCGGCTCGGCTGCGACCTCGGCCGCGGCCGCATCCGCCGCGCCCGGCGGGCTCGCGTCGGTGAGCCCCTTCGAGCGCGCGGTCGGCTCCTCGGAGCGCTCCCGCCGGTCCTCGGCGCCGAACAGCAGCGCGCTCGCCTGCGAAGCGGTGTTCAGGCGACAGCGCACGCGCACCCGGCCCTCGCCTCCCGCCTGGAGCTCGAGCGGCCGGCTCTCGCCCGCCTGGGCGAGCAGCGCCAGCTCCGGGTCGAGAGCCTGACCGAGCCAGGAGATTGGGGTGCTCCGCGCCCCCGCCGGCCAGCGTTTGAAGTCGATCGACCCGCTGAGGATGAGCCGCTCCCGAGCCCGCGTCATCGCGACGTAGAGAATCCTGTCCTCCTCCTCGGCTTCGCGCGCACGTCGCTCTGCGGACAGCTCGTCGTAGGCGAGCGCCGGCGTGGTGGCGCCCGATCCGAGGCTGGCCAGCCGCAGGCCGACCCGCTCGCCGTCCACGAGCAGGGCTGGCAGCTGCAGGTTCGGCGCGCGGCCGAGGTCCGCCACGCACACGACCGGGAACTCAAGGCCCTTGGCCGCATGGATGGTCATCAGCCGCACCGCGTCCGGCTCCACTCCCTGCACGGGGGCGTCGGGCTCGACCTTTGCGGCGAGCTTGAGATGCTCGACGTGGTCGAGGAAGCCGCGAAGGTCCCGACCTTCCCTGGCTTCGAAGCCGCGCGCGAGGCGGAGCAGCTTGTGCACGTTGGCCAGGCGCCGCTCGCCCCACTCGAGCGAGAGGACCTGGTCGCGATATCCGCCGCCCTCCACGGCTCGCTCGATCAGCTGGGAGATCGTCCGTCTGGAGGAGATCAGACGCTCGGAGCCCACCAGCGCGCAGAAGCGCTCGAGCGCCTGCCCGTCGGCCGCGCTCAGCCGTCCGAGCAGCGAACCCTCTCCCGCGAGCGCCCGAAGCGCAGCCTCCCAGGCGCCGCGGCGTCCCTCCGACGCCGCTGCTGCGAGCAGCGCGAGGCAGTCGTAGGAGCAGCCGCCGAGCGGCGAGGCCAGCGCGCCGAAGAGGGCCTCCTCGTCGAGCGGGTTGGCGAGCGTGCGCAGATAGGCGATCAGGTCGCCGATCTGCTGGTGCCCCCAGAAGGCGCCGACCGTCGCGAGCGTGCGAAGCCCCTCCAGCTGCAGCGCGCGCTCGAAGACTTCCAGGTCGCCGGAGGCGCGGAGCAGCACGACGACCTCGCCTGCCTGCGCCCGGCCCGCCGCGACGAGCTCGGCCACGCGACGCGCGAGCATCCTCGCCTCGGCCTGGCGCCACAGCTGGGTCTCCGGCAGCCCGGCCGAGACCGCCGCGGCCAGGTCCTCCTGTTCGGCCCAGCCCTCGGCGTCCGTGACGAGCAACTCGACGACGGGCTCGCCGCGCTCGCCCGACGCCGGCGCCGCCGCTAGCTCCCCGGCGGGCGCACGTTCCGCGCGGGCTGCCACGAGCGGCGCGTACTCGCCGAAGCGCTGCTCGAAGACCGCGTTGACGACCGTGAGCAGCGGGTCCGCGCTCCGGAAGTTGCGCGTCAGCGCGAGACTGGCGCCTCGCTCCTGCAGCGCGGAGCGGCGCTCGCGGAACAGGCTCACGTCGGCGTCCCGGAAGCCGTAGATCGACTGCAGCTCGTCGCCGACCGTGAACAGGTTCCCCCGGTCCAGCGCCTGGAGGATTGCGAGCTGGCGGGGGTTGGTGTCCTGGAACTCGTCGACCATCAGCAGCTCGAAGCGATCCGACCAGGCGGCGCGCACGTCCTCGTGTTCGTCGAGCACCTTCCCGGCGAGCAGCTCGAGGTCGTCGAAGTCGACGGCCGAGCGCCGCTGCTTGAGAGACGCGTAGGCGAGGCCGAAGCGCTCGAGCAGATCATCGAGGAGCTCGCACGCCCTCGCCGCCTCCCGGTCGAGCTCGGATGCGCCCTCGCCGAGCCGCGCGGGCGGCAGCCGGGGCAGGCCCTGGCCGCGGCTGCGCAGCTCCGAGTAGACCCGCTGGATCATCCCGGCCGCGCGGTCCATGCCGTGAGCGGCGAGGAGGTCGATCCGTTCGCTCGGCTCGCCGGCCAGGAACTCGCGCGCCGCCTGAGTGAAGGCGAGCTCGCGGAGCCGTCCCGCGAGGCCCTCGTCGATGATCGCGAAGTCCGGGTCAACGCGCGCGGCGAGTGGGTGCGCGCGGAGTAACCGGGCGCAGAAGCCGTGGAAGGTGCCCACGAACGCAGCCTCGGTGTCGCGCGCGGCCTCGCGGTCGCCGAGCTCCAGAAGCTGCGAGCGCACGCGCGCGCGCAGCTCGCCGGCGGCGCGCTCGGTGAAGGTGATCGCGAGGATGCTCGAGGGCGCGACGCCGTCCTCGCGAACCGCCCGCACGAAGCGCTCGACCAGCACCCGCGTCTTTCCACTCCCCGCGGCGGCCGATACCAGGAGCGGCTCGGCACGGCGGTCCACCGCCTCCTGCTGCTCGCGCGTCAGGGCGCCCTCGCCGGTCGGCTCAGGATGCCCCGCGGGCTCCATCCCGGGCAGCGTCTCCAGCTGTGGCCTCGCGCGCCTCACCGCTCCCACCGGCAGATCGAGGGAAACATGCAGCCGCCCTTGTACGCGCAGGTCTGCGGCCTCGCCTCGAGCTCACCGCGACCCGCCTGCTCGGCGACGCGGCAAGCCGCCGCGAGCGCTTCGTCGAGCAGCTCGCGCACACCGGCGTGATCCAGGACATCGGTCTCGACGCAGTCGAGCTTCACCCCGCTGTCCCCGTCGAGCACCCCCCGCGGCCGCATCGTCTCCCCGGTCAGCGGCTGGTACAGGCCGCCGACCACACGCAGGCCGAGGAGCTGCTCGACCGCGCGCATATACAGCGCGACCTGCAGGTTGCCGTCGGCGGCCCATCTCGCCGCCGGGGCGGCCCCGCTGCTGCCCTTGTAGTCGTAGACGACGGCCTCGCCGCCCGGCCCGACGTCGACCCGGTCGATCCGCCCCCGTACCCTGACCCCGCCGCCAAGCTCGAGCGCGGGCAGATCGCTCGGCTCGCCGTGCTCGTCGCTGCCGTCGAAGCCGAAGCCGAGCTCGAGCAGCTGAGGCTCGAGCGGGCTGTCGGCCTCCGCGACCAGCTCCAGGTAGCGCTCGAGGTCGGCGTGCAGGCGGCGGCGCACGGCGGCGCGACGCTCGGGGCTGACCGAGAGGGCGTGCTCGGACTCGTTCTCGGCGAGCGCGCCGGCGAGCAGCTCCCGTGCAAGTCCAAGGCTCGATGGGGTCACGCGTGCCGTGCCGGTCAGGCGCCGCAACCCCTCCAGCGTGTCCCTCAGCGCCGCGTGCGCGAGGCCGCCGCGGGCGAGCGGCTCGGCATCCGGCTCGATCGCGCGCGGTCGAAGCTGGCGCTCGACGAACCACGCCATCGGGCAGCGGATCCACCGTTCCATCGAGGATGCCGACCAGACACGATCGCGCAGTGCGCCGAGCAGCTCCGGGTCGCGCAGGATGCCGCCGGCGCGGGCGGGCGACGCCGCGCCGTGAACGCCGTCCACGGTTCCCATCGCGCGCGTCACGCGATCCCGCAGGAGCGCCTCGTCGAACAGGTCGCAGACGTCGTCGACGAACAGCGATCTCGAGATGGCCTGGCCTTCGTCGTCGGCGAGATGCCAGCCGAGGAAGAGCCGCTCCTCGGGGCGCGAGAGAACCGCATACAGGAGGTACCGCTCGGCGTCGAGTGCATCGCGGGGCTGGTCGAGCACCAGCCCCGACACCACCGCCAGGCGCCGTCGCTCCTCCTCGGCGAGGAACGGTTGAGGGCGGGGCCGCGACGGAAAGGCGCCCTCCTGGAGGCCACACAGGAAGAGCGCCCTCACGCGGCGGGCGCGCAGCGCGAGCGGATCCAGCACCGCCACCGCCCCGCGCACCGGCCCCTCGCCGGCGCGGAACTCGAGGCCTTCGAGCAGCCGAGCGAGCTCCCCTGCGGTCGAAGGGGCGAGCCGCGGCGCGATCCGCGCGAGCTCGCGAAGCTCGCCGAGAGCGCGCCGCCCCGCTGCCAGAGCGCCGGCGTCCTCGAGCTCGTGCGCGGCGAGGATCTCCGCACGCTCCCTTCTCGGGGCGCAGAACAGCCGGTACAGCTCCCGTGCGGCCCGGTCGAGGAGCCGGATCGACCCCGCCGCCTGCGCCTCGGCCATGCGGTCGAGCGCCTCCAGGGGCCAGTTGCGCTCCTCCCACAGCGCCCGCGCCTGCCCGGCGCGCAGCGCCCCCCTCCGGCGGGCGCGGATCTCGAGCGCGTCGGCGAGCGCCGCGAGCTCCAGCAGCCCGGGCGCGCGCAGCCATGCGAGCAGATCGTCCAGCGCCCCGTCGGAGGATCCGTCCGGACCCGGCACGCAGCGAAGCAGACCGATCAGGGCCCTGCCGATCGCCGCGTCGCCGAAGCGCCGGCGGCGCTGCATCGCGAACGGGATCCCGGCGGAGGTGAAGACCTCCTCGAGCAGGTCCGGCGAGGTGGCGGAGCCGCGCGTGAGCAGCGCGATCTCCTCGGCCCGCACGCCATCGGCGAGCAGCCCGCCGATCTCGCTCGCGACCAGCTCGAGCTCGGCGCGCTCGCCTCCGCCCTCGATCAGCTTGACGGCTCCATCGCTGGCGGCGGGGAGTGCCGCCGGCTCGAACAGCGAACGCTCGAGATGGGCGAGCGGCGCGCGCGACGCCGGAGCGTAGTGCTCGGCGCGCGGCGCGAGCTCGCGCACGTCGCGCGCCAGTGGCGCGAGCGTCTGGTAGGTGCCGGCGCGGCCCGCGAAGGCGGCCCGGCCCGGCTCGTAGGCGAGCGACACCGTGACCTCGGCGTCGATCACCCGGCCGAGCGTCTCGATCGCGTCGAGCTGCAGTTGGGTGAGATCGTCGAAGCCGTAGAACAGGACCGGCGTGAGCCCCCATGCGGCAGGGCGCTCGCGCAGCGCATCGAGTGCCATCACGACCCGCTGCTCGGCGTCCACCCGCCCGAGTGCCAGCAGCGTCGCGCGGTACTCGGAGTAGAGCTCGCCCAGCCAGGCCCGCGAGGCCGCGCCCCCGTCGACTCGCGCCCAGCTCGCAAGCGCCTGGGTCAGCCTCGCGGGTGTGACGCGGCGCACCTGGAGTTCGGCGATCAGCTCACCGAGGGCGCGGACGAGACCCGCGGCCACGGGTGCTTGCAACGCGCCCGTCGCGAGAACTTCGAGCAGGCGCTCGCGGGCCAGGCCGCCAATCACCGGCTGCACGATGCCCGCCCGCCTCACGGCCTCCCCCGTCAGGCCGGCGAACTGCTCGACACGCACGCCGATCGCCGCGTTGCCGCCGGCGAGCTCGCGCAGATAGTGATCGACGTCGGCCCGTGTCGGTACGACCAGCAACGGCTCCTCGCCCCTCGCGAGATGCCGCCTGACGGCGTCCATCACCACCTCTGCCTTGCCCGAGTTGGCGGGCCCCGTGATCAGCGCGATCGGCATGCTCGCCCATCCTGGCGCACCCGCCCGACGCGCTCGCGACGGTCGCGTGCGCGACGTCCTGCGCGTCGGAGGGCCGGTGGCTCACCACGCGCCCGGGGGCGGCGACGAGCCTCCGTTATGCGGCGCTGCGCTGGCCGACGCGCGCCGGCGGGTCCGCGGCGCCGGCGCCGGCTGCGACCGCATCCTCCTCGGCCTCGGGGGGTTTGGCTCCCTCCTTGGCCCAGAGCTCGTCGAACTCGACGCGCCATTTACCCTCCTCGGTCTGGCTGAGGGCCAGGTGCGCGCGGAAGCTGCGCCCGCTGCGTCCACGAAAGCCCGTCACGGCGTTCTCGGTGTAGCCGCGCTTGATCAGTTCGCGCGCAACCGCGATCGGCAGCTGCTTCCCGGCTTTGGCCTTCCAGATCACGAAGCCGCAGCCGGGGTCCTCGCGGGCCCAGCAGGAGTACCCCTTGCGGTTCTCGACGATCTCGTGCCCGCACACCGGGCAGGGGCCGAGGCGAGCGCGGGGGATGCGCACGTCCTTGAGCGTCTCATCGAGCTGTTTGACGGTCTCGCCCGCGAAACCGGCGATGTCGCTCATGAACTGCTTGCGGGACTCCTCCCCGCGCTCGATCTTGCCAAGCCGCTGCTCCCAGCTGCCCGTCAGGCCGGGCGAGGTCAGCGCGTGCTCGTTGAGCAGCCTGATCACGTTCAGGCCCTTCTCGGTCGCTACGAGGGCCCGCCCGTCGCGCTCGACGTAGCCGACCGCGATCAGGCGCTCGATGATCGCCGCGCGGGTCGCCGGCGTGCCGATGCCCGAGTCCTTCATCGCCTCGCGCAGCTCTTCGTCGTCGACGAGCTTGCCCGCCGTCTCCATCGCCCCGAGCAGCGAGGAGTCGCTGTAGCGCCGGGGCGGTTTCGTTTCCTTGCGGGCGCTCTCGACGCTTCGCGTCTGGACCTCCTCGCCCTCCAGCAGCCGCGGCAGCTGCTGGTCAGAGACCTCATCGTCCTCACGGGCGGTGCTCGCGTCGGCCTTCGCCTCGGCGGTCGGGGACGGCGCCGTCGGAACCTCGTCGTAGACGCCTCGCCAACCGGGTACGAGCAGGAGCTTGCCCCGCGTGCGGAACACGTACCCGCCGTCGGCGGCGCCCGCGGCGACCACGGTCGTCTCCACGCGCGTGTTCTCGAACACCGCCTCCGGGTGGAACACGGCGAGGAAGCGCCTCGCGACCATGTCGTAGACGCGTTTGTCGTCGGGGCCCATCTTCTCGAGATCGTGCTCCGAGCGCGTGGGGATGATCGCGTGGTGGTCGGTGACCTTCTCGTCGTTGACGACACGCGCCAGGGGCAGCACGTCGAGCCCGACCACGTACTCCGCGCCCTTGCGGTACTCCGTGTGGTGACCGACCAGCTCGGCGGTCGGCTTGATCTCCTCGACCATCTCGGTCGGGAGGTAGCGGGAGTTAGTGCGCGGGTAGGTCAGCGCCTTGTGCTCCTCGTAGAGTCGCTGAGCGGCGGCCAGGGTCCGCTTCGCCGAGAACCCGTAGCGGTTGTTCGCCTCGCGCTGCAGCGTCGTGAGGTCGTAGAGCATCGGCGCTTTCTCGCGCTGCTCCTTCTTCTCCAGCTTCGTGATCGTCCCGAGGCGGCCCTCGCACGCCCGCACGATCGCGCTGGCCTCCTCGGCCGTGGGGATCCGCGGCTTGGTGCCAGCATGGAAGCGCCCTGCGTAGACGCGCTCGCCGAGCTCGCTCTCCGGATTCCCACCCACCCCGGCGGCGAAGGTCGCGTCGACGAGCCAGTAGGGCTCGGGCTCGAACGCCCTGATCTCCTCCTCGCGGCGGGCGATGATCGCAAGCGTCGGGGTCTGCACGCGCCCGAGCGAGACGGCGCCGTCGAAGGAGGTGCGCAGCCTGATCGTTGCCGCGCGCGTGGCGTTCATCCCGACGATCCAGTCCGCCTCCGAGCGCGACCGCGCGGCCTGCTCGAGCAGCGCGAATTCCTCCGCGGGGCGCAGCGAGGCGAGCGCGTCCCTCATTGCCGCTGTCGTCATCGAGTTCAGCCAGAGGCGTTTCACGGGCTTTTTCGCGGCCGCCTTCTCGTACAGGTACGCGAAGATCAGCTCGCCCTCGCGACCGGCGTCGCAGGCGTTGACGACGTCCTCGACGTCGTCGCGCGCGAGCTGCTTGCTGACGACCGCCATCTGCTTGCGAGAGCGCTCGTCGCGCACTATGAGCTTGAAGCGCTCGGGAACGATCGGCAGGTCCGCCATCCTCCAGCTCTTGTACTTGGGGTCGTAGGCGTCGGGCTCCGCGAGCTGGACGAGGTGGCCCACCGCCCAGCTGATCACGTGCTCGGGCCCCTCGAGGAAGCCCTCCTTCTTCTGGAACGGGCCCTTGAGAACGCGCGCCAGGTCCTGCCCGACGGAGGGCTTCTCGGCGATCACGAGCGTCTTGGACACCGCGGTCAGCGTAGCGGTTGCCATCTCGGCGCCAACACGGGCGGCCGGCTCACCCGCCCGTACAGGGTCCCGTGCCGACGACGGCGTTGCCGCTGGCACGGGCGCGCGCGGTGGCCAGGATCGAGGCGACCGTTTCATCCGCGACGCCGTAGCCGCCGGGCGTGCCGCCGCCGACCGTGGCCGCGAAGATCGTGCTCAGCACGCGCCCGCCGGCGTCAACCATCGGCCCGCCGCTGTTGCCGGGGCGCACTTCGCCCCGCAGCGGCGTGAGCAGCCGCTGGACCGGGCCCTGCCCGTAGGCGTTCTGCGTGAGCACCTCCTGCGTGCGCCCGATCCTCCCGGGCCGCACCTGGAACGGGCCGTTTTCGGGATAGCCGAGGATCGCGCCCGGCGTGCCGGCGGGCGCGCCCGCGTCGAGCCCAAGCGACGGCTCCTGCAGTTCGGCGACGCGCAGCACCGCGATGTCGTCGTTCGGATCGAACACGACGGCCTGCGCGGGCAGGCCCGGCGGCTGCCCCGCGACCTGCACCGAGGTGTCCTGCTCGCCGGCGACGACGTGCGCGTTCGTGACGACCAACCCCGGGGCGGCGACCCAGCCGGAGCCCTCGATCGCCAGGCCGCAGGCGGTCCCGAGGACGCGGACGACGCTCCGCGATGCGCGCCTCACCCCCGGGTCGCGCGCGATCTGGGGTTCGGGGGCCGCCACGTTGGGCGACGGGCCGGTGATCGAGGGCAGCGGGTCGAGCCGCGCGAGCGCGTTCAGGATCGGCCCCGACGGCGGCAGCAGTTCGTTGAGTTTGCTGAGGATCGCCGAGCGCTGGATGTCCATCCGCAGCCCGGACTGGCCGGGCGTCTGGGCGGCCACGGCGGCGATGATCCACACGATCCCCAGCGCAAGCGCGGCGCCGAGCGCCGCGCCGAGGACTCCGTCGAGCAGGCCGAGGCCGGGGATGACGAGCGTTCGTCGAAGCATGAAGCCGAGTCCCTCCAGGCCGGTCGCGAAGATCGCGCCGCCGAGCAGTGCACCGGCCAGGCCGAAGGCGGGCGCGTAGGGAGACGACGAGCCCTGGGGCAGCAGAAGAGGACCCAGGCGAGTGCCGATGAAAGCACCAGCTGCAAAGCCCGCGAAGGAGAGAGCGCCGACGATGAGGCCCTGCCGAAACCCGAACATGGCCAAGATGACCGCGAACGCGAGGATGATCCAGTCGAGTTTCGTCACCCGCAATGTTCTACAGACCCCGTGACCCGACACGCGCACTTCACATGACGGGCGGGGTGACCCGCGCGCAGAGGGCGCTGCCGGTGATCGCGCTCGCGGGCGTCGCTTTCGCGGTCGGCGCGATCGTCGGCGCCAACCATGCCGACTCCGCCTCGCAGTCCGTCGCGTCGCGCTTCGTCGCGGCCTGGACGCGAGCCGACTACGCGGCGATGTACCCCCTGATCGACGGCGCCTCGCGGCGGACGACTTCGCCGAGCGAATTCGCCGCCGCCTACCGGCAGGCGCTCGTCACGGCGACGGCGGGCGGTCTGCGCGTGACCGGAAGCGCGGGCGCCGAGCAGGAAGGGATCGTGCGGGTGCCCGTCGCGGTGCGCACGCGGCTGTTCGGCACGCTGGCGCTCAGCTTCATGCTGCAGGTCTCCCGGCGCGGGACCGAAGGCGCACGGGTCGAGTGGTCTCGCTCGAGCGTGTTCCCGGGCCTGATGCCGGGCGAGCGGCTCGGCCGCAGCACCTCGCTACCGCCGCGGGCGAAGCTGCTCGCGCGGGACGGGTCGGTGCTCGCGGAAGGCTCGCCGAGCGTGTCGCTCGGCGAACAGAGCCGCAGCTCCCCGCTGGGCGAAGCGGTGACCGCTGCGGTGGGCAGGGTCGGCCCGATCCCGGCCGCACGCCGCCAGTCGCTGCTCCCGCAGGGCGTTCCCGGCGACGCGACCGTCGGCGTGAGCGGCTTGGAGCTCGCGCTCGACGACCGCCTGCGCGGGACGCCCGGCGGAGAGCTCTTGGCCCAGAGCGCGCAGGAAACGGGGTCCGGGCGGGTGCTCGCCTCGGCGGCGTCGCGTCCTGCGCCGGCCGTGCGCACGACGATCTCCCCCGCGATCCAGCGCTCCGCCGTCGCCGCGCTCGGCGGCCAACTGGGCGGGATCGTGGCGATGGACCCGAGCGGCCGGATCCTCGCGGTCGCGGGGATCGGGCTGAACGGCCTGCAGCCGCCCGGCTCGACGTTCAAGATGGTCACGCTCAGCGGCGTGCTGCAGGCGGGCATCGCGAGCCCGGGGAGCGTCTTCCCGTATGGCACGGACGTCACGCTCGACGGGGTCAAGCTGAGCAACGCCAACGGCGAGAGCTGCGGGGGCACGCTCGAACAGGCATTCGCCGCCTCCTGCAACTCGGTCTTCTCACCGCTCGGCGTCAAGCTGGGCGCTCCTCGCCTGGTCTCGATGGCCGAACGGTTCGGGTTCAACCACGACCCCGGCGTTCCGGGGTCGGCACGGAGCACGCTGCCGGCGGCCTCTGCGATCCAGGGCGAACTCGCCGTCGGCTCGACAGCCATCGGCCAGGGACAGGTGCTCGCGACGCCTCTGGAGATGGCGACCGTCGCGGCCGCGATCGCCGACCGCGGTCGGCCGCCGAGGCCGACGTTCGATCCGGCCGTGGGTACGTCGGCCTCGGCGCCCGCGATCAGCGAAGCCGTCGCCGGCACCGTCCGCCGCCTGATGCTCGCCGTCGTGAGCTCCGGAACGGGCACCGCGGCGGCGATCCCGGGCGTGCCCGTCGCGGGCAAGACGGGGACGGCGGAACTGAAGACGCAGTGCCCCGCCGGGACTCCGGAAACCGCCTCGCACGAAGAAAAGGGCGCCAGCGGCGCCGGGGAAGGATGCGTGAGCGCGAGCGCGCAGGCGAGCAACACGGACGCGTGGTTCGCGGCGTTCGCGCCGGCATCGAGGCCCCGGATCGTCGTCGGGGTGCTGCTCGTCAAAGACGGCGCCGGCGGAGAAACGGCCGCGCCCGTGGCCCGGCAGGTGCTCGAAGCCGGCCTACAGGCCGGCGCGCACTAGACGTCGAGCTCGGCGGAGGCCGTCTGGGCCGAGTTCGTCGGGTCGACGATCTTGATCTTCAGCGGCCGGTTGTCGAGCGAGACGACCTGGATCTTGTAGAGCAGAAGCCCGCCCTGGATCGGACCGGAGGCGGCCACCGAGTCGGGTATCGGCAGCCGGCCCGAGGGGGGCACGAGGCCGGCACGATAGGTGAAGGGATTCGTCGCTTCCGGGATCACCGGCGTGTAGGTGTTCCCCTGTGTGTCCGTGACCGTCAGTTCGCTCGCCGCGGGGTGGCTTTGGCCGGTGTGGTTAAAGACCTGCAGGAAGACGCCGAACCACTCCTGCCCGGGCTGGAGCTGGCGCTGTTCGGGCGTCAGCCCCTCCAGGTAGGACGCGTCCTCGGTGTCGTATGGGTTCAGCTCGCGCGACTGCTGGACCTGGTAGACGAGCGGACCGACGTCGAGGTAGGGCGCCGCGGCCCCGGACTCGCCGGCGTAGGTTCCGGTGCTCACGCGCGTGTGCGAGTCGCCGCAGGCGCCGAGCGCCAGTACGGCGAGCAGGGACAGCGCGAGGAGCGAGAACGTGCGCAGGCGGCTGGACATGCGACGCGGCAGTCTACCCCGCGGCGACCGTGACGCGCCGTCCGCGGGCCTCGCCCTGCTCGAGGATCGAGCGCAGGCGCCGCAGCGCGCGCATGTTCTTGCGCCGCGTCCAGGAGCGGGCGCCAAGCGCCTCGATCAGCCGGTCCGAGATGGTGGCCGGAACGGTGAGGAACGTGAACTGCACGCGGGTCGCCTCCAGGGCCGCGGGCGCCAGCTCGTACACACCGAGGGTCCGGATCCGGTTGTACTTCCCCGTACGACCCGCCTCGACGAGCCGCTGCGGGCGCTCGACCTCGACGAGCGTCGCCTCGGCCCAGCTGAAGCGCACCCCGGGCGCCTTCGCGCGAAAGCGGGCGCCGGCCCCGATGCCGACCGAGTCGATGCGGGTCAGGTGCCAGTCGACGAGGTAGTGGTCGGTGAACTCCGAGTGGTTCGCGATGTCGGCGAGATAGTCGAAGACCTGCTCGGGCGGGGCGGAGACGACGATCGAGACGGTGACGGGGTCCACGGAGCCCGAGAGTCTAGAGCGGGTGCGGCGCCGGGGCTCAGGCGGCGCGGGCGGTGAGCCTGACCGTATGCCCGTGCTCGCAGTGGCGAACGAGCTCGGTCGTCAGAGGGGCGTCGCGACGCCTCGGCCGGCACAGCGCGCAGACGATGCGCTGCTCCTGCTCGCCGTAGAGGTGCACGTGCTCCCCCGTCAGCGGGGTGCGCCCGCAGTCGGCGCATCGGTGGCGATCGGCCTCCAGCGCGCCCACGCCCCGGCGGAGCAGCACTCGCTCGAGCTCCTGCACGTGGGTTGCGGCCGCGGCCATCGCGTCCCAGTTCGCTGCCCGCGCTCGTGGTCCTGCTCGTCTTGCGCAATCCGTCGAGCAGTTTGCGCGCGCGATCATTCGGGTAGGACAATTTCGAGAGGTTGTGCTGCGCCGGCTTGGCCCAAAATTCAGGCCGGGAGATTCGTATATCCAGGATTTCGGGAGAGCATTGACAGGCTTGTTATGATCGCCACTAGACTCCCTAGACGAGCTGGAACGCCACCTCGGAGCAACCAGAAAGGGAGGGGCAGGGGTATGGACTCACTCACTTCGGGCACCTTCGTCGGCGCCGGATCGTTCCGTTGCAGCCGCTGCGGCTACGTGCAAACGCTGGTCGGGTCGGACACGCTCGAGGACTGCCCCGGGTGCGGCGGCCAGAGCTTCGTGCGCGCCTCGCTGTTCAGCGCCGAGCGGATCACCGACCGCTGGGCCCAGCAGTCGGGCGGCACGCTCGCCCATGCGGCCACCGCCGAGCACCAGCAGCTGATGTCAGATGCCAAGGAGCGGCTCGAGACGCCGGGCGAGTACCTCTGCTATGAGGAGAACGGCGAGCTGAGGACCGTAGCCCTGACGCGCGAGTGGACGCGGATCGGGCGCAGCCTGGCTGCGGACGTGCGGCTTGACGACCCGACGGTCTCGCGGCGCCACGCGCTCGTGGTGCGCCACCCGCGAGGGGTTCGGCTGCTAGACGACCGCAGCCTGAACGGGGTGTTCGTGAACGGGGCGCGGGTGGACAGCAGGATCCTGGCGGACGGCGACGAGATCATCATCGGCCGCTACCGGCTGACCCACGTGAGCGTCGCGCCGAGCCGCGACGACCGGGTCCCCGCAACCGGCTCTGCGCGGCTGCCGTAGGCCGCCTGACCCACCGCCTTTGGGGGCGCACGCCCCGTCGCCGCCCGCCGCGGTTCGCTCGCGTAGTATCGCGCGAACGATGAGCCAGACGATCGCCGTGCTCTCGCAGAAGGGAGGGACGGGGAAGACGACCGCCGTCCGCACGCTGACCGACGCGCTGCGCCGCAGCGGCGTTCGCACGCTCGCGGTGGACCTCGACCCGCAGGGCAACCTGTCCGACTACTTCGACCTGCCGACGGACGTCGAGCCGACGATCGCCGACGTCCTCTCCGGACGCGCCACGGCGGCCGAGGCCGTCCACGAGGAGATCATCCCCGCGAACCTGAGCCTTGCCGAGGCCGAGCTGATGCTGGGGGGCAAGATGGGCAGGGAGCTGACGCTGCGGCGCGCGATGTCCGAGCTGCCGGACGAGTGGGACGTGGTGCTGATCGACTGCCCGCCGTCACTCGGGCTGCTGACCGTCAACGCGCTGGTGGCGGCCGACTGGGCGCTGATCACCGCCGAGGCGCAGTACTTCGCGCTGCAGGGCGTCGAGCAGGCGATGGAGGTGGTCGAACTCGCGCGCGAGAGCCTCAACCCCAAGCTTGCGCTGCTCGGCGTCCTGCTGAACCTCGCCGACATGCGCACGGTGCACTCGCGCGAGGCAATGGGCTCGCTGAAGGAGCGCTTCGGCGACCAGGTGTTCGAGACCGTGATCCGCTCCTCGATCGCGTACGCGGAGTCGGCCGAGCGCGCCCGCTCGATCCTCGACCACCGTCCCGACCTCGGCGCCGACTACGTCGCGCTCGCCGGCGAGATCACCTCGCGGATCCCTGGCCTCGCGGACGCCCGGGCGCGACTGGCACAGCTCAGCTGAGCTCGCCGACGTAGGCCCCCTGGGTCTCGAACGGCGCCCGCAGCAGGGTCGCCCAGCCCTCGACCTCCGCGGCCAGCGATTCGGCCACCGCGCCGGTCTGCTCGTAGAAGCACCACACGAGGACGGTCGGGCCGGCGCCCGAGATCGTCGCGCCGAGCGCCCCCAGCTCGCGCGCGCCTTCGACGAGCTCGATCGAGCGCGGGAACAGGTGCGCGCGGTGTGGCTGGTGAAGACGGTCCGCCAGCCCGCGGGCGAGCAGGTCCCAGTCGCCGCGCGCCAGTCCGAGCGTCAGCAGCGCTCCGTGGGCGACGTTGAAGACCGCGTCGCGCATCGGCACCTCCGCCGGCAGCGCGGCGCGGGCGTCGCGCGTCCGGATCGCCTGCTCGGGCACGACCGCCAGCGCCTCGAGGCCCGTCGGCGGCTCGAAGCGAACAGCCTCGCCATCGGTGCAGATGACGAAGCCGCCGCGCAGCGACGCGGCGACGTTGTCGGGATGACCCTCGATCTCGGTCGCGCAGGCGAGCAGGTCGGCGTCGAGCTCGAACAGGTGGTCGGCGGCCATCAGGCCGGCGACGATCGCCGCGCCGCTCGAGCCTAGCCCGCCGGACAGCGGGATCTCCGAGCGGATCCTGAAGGTGAACTCGTCGGCGGGATGCAGCCGCTCGAAGGCCCGAACGCAAAGGTTCTCGCGGCCCCGCGAGATCGGCAGGTCCGTCTCCACGGCGAAGCTGCCCGTCTCGAGCACTTCGAGCTCGAGGTGCAGCCCGATCGCGGCCGCCATGCAGTCGAATCCTGGCCCGAGGTTCGCCGAGGACGCGGGCACCCGGACGAGCCGCTTACGGGTCACCGAGGACCGCTTCCTCGATCGGCCCGGCCTCTGCGGCGCACTGGATGATCATGCCGTCGTTGTGGGCGATCGCGGTCTCGGGATCCTTCAGCCCGCGACCGGTGAGAACGCACACGATCTGCTCAGCCCCATCGCCGCCGTACTTGATCAGGCCGGCAACCGAGGCCGCCGAGGCGGGCTCGCAGAACATGCCTTCCTTTGAGGCGAGCAGCCTGTACGCCGCGAGGATCTCCTCGTCGCTGACCGCGCGGATGGATCCGCGGGAGTCCCTCGCCGCCGCCATCGCGTCCTCCCAGCGCACCGGATTGCCGATCCGGATCGCGCTGGCCACCGTTTCCGGGTTCTCGATCACCCGGCCCTCGACGAGCGGCGCGGCGCCCTCAGCCTGGAAGCCGAACAGCCGCGGAGCGGCGCGCATCTCGCGGAAGCCGCGCCAGTAGGAGGTGATGTTGCCGGCGTTGCCGACCGGGATGCAGAGCGAGTCGAGCTCCCCTTCGAGGTCTTCGACGATCTCGAGTGCGGCGGTCTTCTGGCCTTCGATGCGGAAATCGTTGACCGAGTTGACGAGCACGATCGGATGCGTCGCCACGAGCTCGCGCACGAGCGTCAGCGCCTGGTCGAAGTTGCCCGCAAGCGAGATCACGCGCGCGCCGTGGACGAGCGTCTGCGCCATCTTGCCCTGGGCGATCTTGCCCTCTGGAACGATCACCGCGCAGGTAATGCCCGCGCGCGCCGCGTACGCCGCCGCGCTTGCGGCCGTGTTCCCGGTGGACGCGCAGATCACCGCCTTGGCGCCGTCGCGCACCGCTGCCGATACTGCGCACGTCATGCCGCGGTCCTTGAACGACCCGGTCGGGTTGGCGCCCTCGAGCTTCAGGCGCACCGTCGCCCCCACCATCTCGGAGAGCACCGGCGCGCGCAGCAGCGGCGTCGAGCCCTCCTGCAGGCTGACCAGCGGATCGCCCGGCTCGAATGGGAGCCGCTCGCGGTAGCGCTCGATCAGCGGCACGTGAGCTCCGGTTGGCGGTATACCCTCAACCAAGGGGACCTTCACGCTCGCCTCGTTCATCCGAACTCCTCTTCGATCACCCTGATCGTCCGCGGTGCCGAGCGCACGAAGTCGGACTCCTCGAGCAGCTCGATCGCCACCCGCAACCGCGACTCAGCCACCTGGTGAGTGACCATCACCAGCCGCGCATTCTCCTGCATGCCTCGCTGCACGACCGACTTGATAGATACCCCCTGCTCCCCCAGCACCTTGGTCACCGCCGCCAGCACCCCCGGACGATCCG
>DASZIU010000100.1:0-6448 GCA_035948815.1 Solirubrobacteraceae bacterium
TGCGGCCAGCCGCGTCTCGAGGACGCCGTCGCTGTCCGGCTCGACGCGGTAGCCGAACGCCCGCGGGCGCGAGCTGACGATCCGCGCGAGCGCGGTGCCGTGGAAGTGGAGCCCGACGCCGTCCTCGGCCGCGAAGCCGGCTCGCATGCCGTCTCCGACGAAGCGGTGGTACTCCGCGCGGCGCGCGGGCTCGGCGTCGTAGTGAACGCAATTGGAGTAAGGCAGCAGACCGAGCCCGCGCACCCGTGTCGAAGACCCGTGGAATTCGCTCAGCGCCTCGCGGAACCAGCACAGCGATCCCGCTGAGGGGCCGCACAGCACGATGCCCTTCCGCCAAGCCCTGCGCAGGACCGCATCGAGGCCGTGTGCCCGCCATGCACCGAGCATGCTCACGACGCTTCCGCCTCCGACGTAGATCAGGTCCTGGGCCAGTAGGTGGGCCTCGAGGTCGTTCTCGATCCCGCCCGTGCCCTGGTCGCGCCGGAACAGCGAGACGTGGCTGGCGTCGCAGTCGGGCGAGAAGCGGCGATAGAAGCGCACGACGTAGTGGTCGGCGTCGCCCGAGGCTGTCGGCAGGAAGCAGACCCGTGGACGCGTCCGCGCGGTCAGCGAGAGGACGTACTCGTCGAGCAGCGAGCCATCCTTCTCCATCGAGAAGCCTCCGCCGCCGAAGGCCACGATCTGCGGGGTTCTGGAGCGCATCGTTCACTTTCGCTCGACGACCGACCTGATTGGCGGGATGGGGAACGAACGGCCTGGACAGCATCCGCGGCCAGGCGGGCGCTGACCATGGACTGGCGTCCGACATCCGCGCCGAGCGCCTGGGACAAGCGGCCCAAAGCCTGGAACCGAGGCGATCGGCGCCTCTGCGGTCTCCCGGGGCCGCCGGCAACCGCCCGCCGCACGTTCGAGGGCGCTCGCCGAGCGCTCAGTGGTCGAGCTCGCGCGGGACGAGCTGCAGGCGAACCGGCTCACCGCCGCGCAGCACATCGACGTCGACCGGCGCGCCGATCAGGTCGGCGACCATCAGTCGCTGCAGGTCATCGACACCGTGCACCCGAGACCCGGCGAGCTCGACGATCAGGTCCTCGGGCCGCAGGCCCGCCCGCTCGGCCGGGCTGCCCGGGGTGATCTCGATCACCTCGACGCCCGTCTCCTGGCCGCGTTCGCGGCGCGCCTTGGACGGCAGTGGACGCGGGCCGCCGGCGACGCCGAGATAGGCGCGTCGCACGCGACCGTCGGTCATCAGCGCGCCGATCACCTTGCGCGTCGCGTCGTTGATCGGCACGGCCAGTCCGAGGCCGACGCCGGCGACCGCGGTGTTGATCCCCACGACACGGCCGAAGGAGTCGACGAGCGCGCCGCCCGAGTTGCCGGGATTCAGCGCAGCGTCGGTCTGGATGACGTTGTCGATCATCCTCAGGGTGCTGCCGGAGCGGGCCGGAAGCGAACGTCCGAGCGCCGAGATGACGCCGGCGGTCACCGAGCCCGCGAAGCCGTTCGGGTTGCCGATCGCCACGACGAGCTGGCCCACGCGCAGACGGGCCGCGTCGCCGAGCAGGGCGGGCGTGAGGTCGTCGGCGTCCGCGCGCAGCAGCGCCAGGTCTGACAGCGGATCGGCCCCCACCACCCGGAAGCCGACCTCACGGCCATCGACGAACGTCGCCCGTCCCACGCGTGCGCGCCCGGCCACGACGTGCGCGGAGGTCAGCAGGAAGCCGTCCGGGGTCAATACGACCGCGCTGCCGGCGCCCACGGGGACCTGGCCGCTGCGGGTGGAGCGCATGACCCTGAGGTTGGCGACGCTCGGCGCAAGCCGCTCCACCACGCCCGCGACGGTGCGCGAGTAAGCGTCGAGCGCCTGCTCCTCGGCCTCGGCTCCCGCCGCCTCCTCCGGCGGCGTCAGATCCCGGTCTTCATCCCACGCGAAAGCCGCGTCGCCGGCGACGGGCGTGATCTGCCAGCTCATCGGGGTCCCTCCAGGAGGTCGTGACCGCACATCCGACTCAGGATACGAAGGCCGCGGCGTCCGACCCGCCCCCGCGGCTGGGGGGCGGGTCGGCCGGGTCCTCGCGGCGTGGCTACTCCTCGCGGGAGGCGGCGTCCGCTTCGGCTGCGAGTTCTTCGATGAAGTCGAAGAAGTCCTCGCTCTGGCCCCTGAACAGCCCGTCTTCGGACAGCGCCTTGACGGCGCCCATCGCGGCTCCCTGCGTCTGGGTGGGCCGGATGATCGAGCAGGCGGGCAGCCCTTTGCGGAGGAACTCCGTCGCCTCGGGCATGATCAGGTTGGCTTTCAGTTCCTCCCCGGCTGTTTTCAGTTCCGGGAATTCCAGGTTGTTGGTGGGATCGGTCAGAGGCACCGCGTTACCGGCCTTGTCGTGCCAGACCTGGAAGTGCATCGTCTCGGTCGGCCCGATGCTGAGCAGGACGCGCAGCACCTCGGGATCCGTGACTCGCTGGGCGAGCATCATGTACAGGCTCGTGCCGCCCTGCTCGATGAACCCGAAGTGAAAGCCCGCCGTGTTCGCGATCGCCTGAATGTGCTTTTCCGGTTTCAGGTCGGCGTCGGTTCGCGGGATGGCCGGAAACATCCCTTTCAGGAGCCCAGGCACCGCGGGCGGGAACGTGTCGCCGAAATCGGGGTTCTTCGTCGCGCTGCGATAGCGGGTCCAATACGACGTGTCCACGGTCAGTTCCATCAGGTTCGTGAGCCGCTTCATTTTCTGGGCGCCCGTCGCTTCGCTGCTCGGCAGGGTTTTGAACTTTTTGAGATCGACAGGCTCGGCGCCCCTCGATTTCAGGTACGCGTTGATGAAGGTGAAATGAGTGAACTCGTCGCCGGTGTTGTCGTGGATGTACTGCGGCATGTCTCCGTCGAGTTTTTCGAGCGCTTCGATATACGGTTTGCTGCCGCTTCCTCCGGGCACCTCGCTGTCCTGGATGCCGCCGAGCTCGTTGTACTGGCGCCACAGGTCCGTCTCGAGTATCTCCGCAGCCGACAGGAACCTCAGGATCGCGGCGTCGCCGCGGGTCAGGCTGCCGACGCCGCTGCTCGTGTCACCAAGCGCCGTCGCCGCCCGCCCGAGCGGCCCGAGGGTCGCCCCGGCGCCGACCGCCGCGCCCGCGGCCAGGAACGAGCGGCGTGTGAGCCGTGCCCTCGCCGTCTCCTCCGATGGCAACCAGTCGCCGTCTGCCTGCGCCAGCGTCGATCCCTCGCTTGTCTCGCGCATGTCTCATCCTCCTTGAGCGTGTTGTGGGTGAAGAGCTGTTGTCAGTGAAGGACTCCGACGCCGCACTTTTCTTTCAAGGCCGCCGAATGAGTTCGCGGCTCCGCGTGAAGCCGCACACGCAATGGTCATGGGAACCGGAAGGGGCCGCCCCACGGCAGCCCCTTGACCAGGTTTGACCGGACAGGCCGGCCCGCGCAGCGCGGCCGAGGTGACGCGGCCCGTCACCCCGCGCTACGCGCCGCTCCTACAGCCCTTCGAGGAAGGGCACGATCTTGGTGAAGAAGACGTTGGTCGGAAAGCCGCCCGCGGGATCGTTGTGCGAGTAGGTTTTTTCCACATCGATCAGCGTCAGCTGCGAGCTTGGGATTTTCGACTGTTCCGCCAGGACTTCCGCCGCCTTCAGTGCCCCGCCGCCCGGCGCGAAGACTTTGTCGAGTTCTGAGTTGATCGCCAGGATGTGCAGCGAGGTCGGCAGTTCGTGCCCGTGCGTTGCGTGCTCGCCGAGCACTCCCTGCGCGCTGTTGGCGTTGCCCTCCGCCACGGCGCCGGTGTCGATCGTCAGCCGTTCGGGGAAGTACCACTCGCTGCCATCGGCGCCCTTGAGCCCGGTGCCTGACAGCATTTCTGCATACCGCTGGATCGGCGTTATCGCTCCTTCGCCGTTCCAGGTCCAGGCTTCGCCGGCTTTGGCCGGTTCCTGGAGCCCCTTGCCTGCGTGCACCTGCGCGGCGAGCAGGTTGGGCGGCGAGGTGCCCACGTTGACGCCGTAGCCGAAGCCCGCTTCGTTGGTGCTCGGGACGACTTCGCCTTTCGAGTTCTTGGTCTGCAGTGATTCGGGGAGCAGCGGCCACGTGCCGAGCGGATCGGTTTCCGCCGGTACGGAGTGGGCGAGCGTCGAGCCGACGACCCCGAACAGGCCGAGGATCGGCGCCGGAATTCCGCCGAAGGCCAGCCACGGGGTCTTTTTGGCGAGGTTCGCGAGCGATTCTTCGGCTTCGGTCTTGGTGACGGGCACGGGGCCGCTGCCGCCGTCGTCGTAGACGAGGCCCGAGAGCCCTTCCGCGCCGGGCTTGCCGGCGAAGTCCCAGGTGGCGTAGGCGGTCACGACCGACCCGCCGAGTGAGTGGCCACCCAGGACGACCTTCCCACCGAGCGCTTTCGCGGCATCGATCACGACGTGCAGGTCTTCGACCGCGACGTTCATGCCCCACTGGCGCGCGAACGGAACCTTGGCGTCCAGAATCGGGTGCAGGTGTACTTTGACGCTTTTGTTCGTCAGGTATCCGAGGTAGTAGTCGAAGAATTCCTGCCCGGTGATCTGGCCCTGCTTGAGCTTGTCCACCCGCGACTGGTCCTCGAGCAGGTTCTCGCGGCGTTCGACGGCCCAGACCTGCCATCCGGGCGCCGCTTCGACGAGCGACTTGGCGAAGGGCACGAAATAGCCGGCACCGGCCGAGGTGCCAGGCTCGAGCACGAGCACGTTCTTCGCCATCCGGTGTCCGACCTTGATCACACCCACCTTCGCCAGCCGCGAGGGTTCTTCGGAGGTGGCTTTGAAGCTCGGCATGAACGTCCGCTTGACCGTCACCGCACCCGCGGATCCCGACAGGGCCGCGCACGCGAGCAGCGTCGACAGCGCCGCGAGCGCGCACCTGGAAGACCTGCCACCTATGGACGGCCGCCGCTGCTCCACGATCTCGTCTCCCTCTCTCGGCTGCTCCGGGCCGGACCTGCCGCCCCTCCTCACGTTGCACGGTACGCCCGCGCGGGCGCTACCGCAATGACGCGCCGCCGAACTTGACGTCCGGCGCTTGGGCATATGCACAACTGCTCACCGTCCTGAGGGCACGCCCGGGTCCCCGGCGAGCGCCAGGTAGATGCAGGCGAGATCCCTAGGGCTCCCCAGGTCGAGCCCGGTGATCTCCTCGACACGCCGCAGCCGGTAGGCGAGGGTATTGCGATGGATGTGCAGCGTCCGGCTTGCCGCCGTGCGGTCCAGACGGCAGGCGAGCATCGTGCGCAGCGTCTGGATGAGCTCGGCGCGATCGTTCTCGGCAAGCGGGGAGAGAACCCTGGCGCGAAGCCGCGCTGCCAGCTGCGGCGAGCGCCAGAGAAGGATCTCGAGCAGGTGGTCACCCGCCCGCAGGCGCCCATGCAATCCGGCCCGCCGGCCGTGCTCGGCGAGCAGGATGACCTCGTCGCGCGCGGCAGAGAGCTCCTCGCGCGCGGTTGGCTCGCCGACAGCCAGGATGACCTGGGAGCCCTCCTCGAGATCGGCGAGCTCGAGCGGCGTCCACGCCAGGCCGGCCACGCAGTCGCTGTGGGTCACCGCAAGCCTCCACCCTCCGCGTCGCAGGCGCGCGGCGAGCGCCGCGTGGCTGTGCTGGGGCCGGCCCGGCATCGCGATCGCGAACGGGACGTAGGTGCGGTGCAGCGGCACGCCCAGCCGGTCCGCGAGCTCCGTGTCGGAGGCGTCGAGCGGCGCGTCGGCCGAGAGGCGGTCGAGCAGGCTCCTCGTCCGGCGCTCCTCCTCGGACACGAGCAGCTCGCGCTCGGCGAGGTAGGTCTCCGTGACGACGGCGGAGACCTGGTCCACGTAGCGAGCCAGGGGCGCCGCGAGGTCGAGCAGCACGCCGGTCTCCTCGGGGCTGGCGTGGCGGCGCAGCAGCTCCCACCCGGCCTGATGAGCCAGCCCGAACGAGCGCAGGAGGTCCTCGAGCCGGACCCCTTCGGTCGCGCGCGTGCGCGTCCACTCGCGCAGCGGATCGAAGTCGGCGTCGGGCGGCATGACCCCCGTGGAGACGAAGCGCGACCAGCGGCGAAGCGTGCGCTGGAGTCCGGCGACGACGTCTGCGCGCGACTCCTCGGAGAGGTGGCCGAAGCCCGCCATCTGCGCCTCGAACTCGGACGCCATCTCGCGGGCGGCGTCCTCTGGCGCGATCCTCGCGACGATCGCTGCCGCACCGCCGGGTGTATCGCCACCTCGCGAGGCCACGGGGCGATTATCTCCGACCTGCTCGCCGCGGCCGTTCCGCCGCCAGTTTCAGATGCTCGATCGCACCGCTTCGCCCCAGCCGCGGCGATCGGCGGCGAAGGTGCGCCCCCCACGCGCGTATCCTGAGGACGGCATCCGTTCGAAAGTCATGGCGCTAGTGGGTGCTCAGCTGGACCGCTAAACCCCTCCACGCGAGGTCCTCGTGCAGCAGACGCCCGGACAC
>DASZIU010000101.1:0-4424 GCA_035948815.1 Solirubrobacteraceae bacterium
CACCGGATAGGGGCGCTGGTCGCCGTGCATCACGGCCTGGGAGATCCAGCGCGACTGCTTGAGCTCGTTCTCGATGTTCGCCGGCGTGAGGTTCTTGCCGCCCGCGGTGATGATGATGTCCTTCTTGCGGCCCGTGATCGAGAGGTAGCCGTCCTCGTCGATCGAACCGAGATCGCCCGTGTGCAGCCAGCCGTCCTCGACGGCCCCGAAGCTCGTCGAGGCCTGGTTGTGGTAGCCCGCGAAGATGTTTGCGCCTTTGACCAGGATCTCGCCGTCCTCGGCGATCCGCAGCTCGACGCCCGGAAGTGCGCGTCCGACCGTGCCGAAGCGATGGTTCTCGAGCGTCGAGATCGTCGCCGCGGTCGCGGTCTCGGTCATGCCGTAGCCCTCGAACACGGGGATCCCGCAGGCGTAGAAAAACTCCAGGATCTGGCGCGCGATCGGCGCGGCGCCGCTGGTCGCGTGGCGTATGCGCCCGCCGAAGATCGCCCGCACGTTCTTGAACAGCTGCTCATCGGCCTCGTCGAACTGCCGTTGCATCTCCGCGGGCACCGGTTCGCCGTGATTGATCATGTCGCGGACCTTGACGCCGAGCTTGATCGCAGCCTCGGCGCGCTCGCGCTCCTCGGGCGGTTGCGCCTCGATCGCGCCATGGGCGAGCGTGTAGATCTTCTCGAACACGCGCGGGACCGAGGGGAGGTAGGTCGGCTTGACCTCCTGGAGCTCGGGGACGATCTCCCTGGTGTCGCCGCCGAAGTAGGCGAGTGTGCTGCCGAGGGCGAAGGCCGCGAGCTGCACCAGCAGCGCGTAGGAGTGGGCCAACGGGAGGTAGAGGTAGCTGGTCTCGTCTCCTTGGATCTCGCGGGCCTCGGAGATCATTTCGACGATCGCGCAGTAGTTGCGGTGGGTCAGGACGCAGCCCTTCGGCGGCCCGGTGGTGCCGGAGGTGTAGATGAACGTGAAGGGGTCCTCGGGTCGCACCGCCGCGCGGCGCGACTGCAGCTCCTCGGCTGAGCGCTTGCGGCCACGCTCGCGGACCTCATCGAGGGAGATGGCCTGCAACGAGGCGGCCGCGCTCGAGGAGCCGTTGGCCTCGGCGCCGCTCGGCGGGTCCATCACGATTACCGTACGAAGCGAGGGAAGGCGGTCGCGGATCGCCGCGATCTTCGCCAGCTGCTCTTCGTTCTCGCAGACCACGGCGCAGGCCTCGGAGTCCGACAGGACCCAGTGGCACTCCTCGGGAGAGTTCGTCTGATAGATCGGGACGACGATCGTCCCGGCGGAGGTCGCAGCCAGGTCGGCGTAGCTCCACTCGGGTCGCGTGTTGGCGAGGATCGACACTCGCTCTCCGGCTTCGATTCCGAGGTCGATCAGGCCGAGCCCGATCTCCTGCACGATCTGCGCGAGCTCGGCGTAGCTGAGGTCCTGCCAGGAGTCGTCGCGCTTGTAGCGCACGGCGACGTGATCGGCGTACTCAGCCGCCGCACGGGGGACAAGTTCGGCGATCGTCTGCAGCCCCGTGCTCGACGCCGCTGCAGTGGCCTCCATCAGGACGTTTTCCTCCCTCTAAATCACGCTAAGTAAGCCGACAAATCTGATGTTAGACGGTGTCAGGCCGGGGCGTTGCGCGCTGGCCGCAGAGCCAGCCCCGTCGTTCAGGCGCGGTCGCGGGCTCGGCGACCCTAGACCGGGTTGGGCACGTCGAGGAAGCGGTGGCGCAGGTCGAACGTCCTCGCGAGATGCTCGCCCAGGCGTCTGACGCCGAAGGTCTCCGTCGCGTAATGGCCCGCCGCGATGAAGTGCACGCCGAGCTCGCGCGCCTGCGCCATGCTGCGCTCGGCGGGCTCACCGGTGATGAATGCCTCGGCGCCGGCGGCCGCCGCATCACCGAGGTAGTCGGCGCCCGCGCCCGAGACGACCGCGAGGCGGCCTACGCTCGCCGGCCCGGTGTCGAACACGAGTGGCTCGCGGGCGGTCGCCCCGCGGGTGCGACCGACGAGCTCCTCTGCCGTGATCGGGCTCTCCAGCTCGGCGAGCACGCCGATCGGCTGGCCCCGGTGGAGTGCGAACGGACGCAGCTCCTCGGCGCCGAGCGCGTCTGCGAGCAGGGCGTTGTTGCCGAGCTCCAGGTGCGCGTCGAGGGGCAGGTGGTAGGCGAGCAGCGAGATGTCGGCGTCGAAGAGGACCTGCAGGCGGCGCTTGAGCGGCGCGTCGATCGGGCCGGGTCCCGTGCCCCAGAAGATTCCATGGTGCACGAGCAGCAGGTCCGCCTGCTCGGCGGCGGCGAGCTCGAACAGCTCCAGGTGGGCGGAGACGCCGGTCGCGATCGTCTCGACCTGCGCCCGCCCGGGCACCTGTAGCCCGTTCGGTCCATAGTCCTCGAAGCGCTCAGGCTCGAGCAGCCGGTCGATCTCCTCGACGATCTCGTTCACGGTCACCGCCACGGGGCGACCATAACGGTGTGGAATACTCCTGTGCTCTTCGGGGCGTGGCGCAGCCTGGTAGCGCGCACCGTTCGGGTCGGTGAGGTCCCCGGTTCAAATCCGGGCGCCCCGATAAGCCGTCGTTTCTCCGCAAAGCTACGCACCACTGCGCAGATCCGCCCAAAGGTTGCTGCGCAGGGGTGCGAATAGCTGCGACTAACTGCGCACGAAACCGACGTGATCCGGTGACTTCACCGGGCTGATCAAGCACCGGGAATACAGGCTTCTTGGCGTCCCTGGAGCTAGCCATGGTGCGTCCGGAGCCAAGCTTCGACGGCTGAGAGCTGGAACCGGCGTCGATTACGGAGGACCGGCCCGTGATCGCAAACGGTGACACTGAAGCGATCCTAGTCGCGCCGCTGCGGGACCGAATGCCAGCGTCGGCGACCCGCGAAAGGCCCTAGCCCGGCGAAGAGCGGCGTGGGGTACGATCGCAAATGAGGCGGTGCGGGCCCGGAATTTGGTTCGCAAATGGGCCGGGTCTTTCCCGATTTTGGTTCGCAAAGGGTTCGCAGCCAGTCGTCAAAACGGCTCTGGAAAGCCAAGAACCTACCGATGTGAACCGGGCGCCCCGATGAACTTCATTTTCCACGAACAGGCGCGTGAACCGCCTCGAACACCGGCGCAAGGGCCCACCCGAGCGGGTTCTCACGCGTTGGGGGGTTGTTCGGTGTTTCAGTATCGGGAACGTGAGCCGGTTCAGAGCTCTGTCAGCGCACTGCATGATGCGCGAGATCCACGGCATGGCGGCAGTTGCGATCGCAACCGCCTGGATGTCGGCTACGTCTGCTGCTCGGTCCGGTGACTTGCCGGCTGCGAGGGCGCATCCGGAGGCTAGCCCGGCGCGTAGGTTGCGTAGAGCGAGGTCTGCCTGGTGTCAGTGGTGACCGACCCGAAGGGGTTGCTGGGCCCGGAGGCGTAGGTGTTGACGTTGTAGTCGCGCGATGCAGACACCCTGTCGTAACGGAACCCTGCAACGCCACCGGTGGCGCCCGTGATGACGCCGATCCAGTAGTTCCCCGCGCCGACTTTGACCAGCGAGGCGAACTTCAGGTCGTACCAGCCGGCTGCCTTGGAGTGCGAGAACGTGAACTGTTCGCTCGTCCCGAGCAGCGCGCTCGGTGCGCCGCCCGCGTCCGAGTAGATGATCCCCTTGATCACCTGCGAACCCGCTTTTGCCGTCGGCGCGAGGTAGATCGTCAGCTTCGTGACCGAGCCCGCGACCGGCAGGGCGTAGCGGTTCACCCGCTTGCGGTTCGAGTTGAAGGTGTCCGATGAAGCACCGACGTTCGTCTTGCCAAACGTCGCTGATCCCTGTTGCACGACCGGCGTCGCGACGGAGGTCGCCGGGCCGCCTGAGCCGCCGGCGTTGCTCGCCGTCTCCTGGACCGCGATCGTGTGTCCGACGTCAGGGGCTGCGGGCAAGTAGGTCTGACCCGTCGCCCCCAAGATCCCCAGGCAGCCGTTGCCAAGAGCGTCGCACTGCAGCCACTGGTAGGCATAGCTCGTGGGGCTGTTGGTCCACAACCCGTGGTGCTCGGTCAGCGTCTGACCCTGCCGGGGGGTCCCCGTGATTGTCGGTGGAGCCGTGTTGGTCGGCGGGGACGGAAGCACAGTCGCGCTCGCGCCAGAGGTGGCGGGATTGCTGGAGCCTGCTTCGTTGGTCGCTGTCTCGACGATCCGCAGTCTGTGGCCCGCGTCGAGTTCGGTGGGCACGTAGGTCTGGCCTTCGGCGGCCGGCGAGATGGGCGTGCAGCTGGCCAGCGTGCCTTCGCTGTTGCACTGCAGCCACCTGTAGGTGTAGCCGGTGGGGTTGTTGGTCCAGGTGCCGTGGGCCTCGGTCAGCGTCTGGCCCTGTCGGGCTTCGCCGGTGATCGTGGGCGGGGCGGTGTTGGTCGGCGGCAGAGGTTTGATCGCTTCCGTCGCTTCGGAGGTCGCTTT
>DASZIU010000102.1:0-4705 GCA_035948815.1 Solirubrobacteraceae bacterium
TCTCGATCACCTCCTGCTCGTCGGCGTCGCCGCGGGCGACGGTCTGCTCGAACGGATAGAGGTTGACGCAGACGAGGTCGACGGGCTCGATCTCGAGCTCCGCGGCGGCGCGCAGGTGCTCCTCGTCGTCGCGGCGCGCGAGCAGTCCGGCGTACAGGCGCGGGTGAAGCGTCTTGACGCGCCCGTCCATCACCTCGGGAAAGCCGGTGAAGTCCTCAATCGCCCGCACGGACACGCCGGCGCCCGCGAGCTCTCCGGAGGTGCCGCCGGTCGAGACGATCTCGACGCCGAGCTGCTCGAGGCCCCGGGCGAGCTCGACGATGCCGCGCTTGTCGGAGACCGAGAGCAGTGCGCGGCGCACGCGCACCTCGCCCGGAGCCGCGCGCGCGACTCGCGCGGCGCTCGAGCTCATCGCCAGGTCGCTCTCGGAGGCCACCTACCCAGCCTACCCCGCGGATCCTCCGGCCGCCGGCAGATCGAGGACCATCCGCCTCGGGTTCTCGGGATCTGCGTGGACGGCCCCCGCCGCGATCAGGCGCACGGCTTCGGGCAGCAGCGAGTGCTCGAGCGGGCGCAGGGCGCGGAGGACCTCCTCGGCGTCGTTGGCGTGGGGCAGCTCGACGGCGCGCTGCAGGATCACCGGGCCGGAGTCGACGCCCGAGTCGACGAAGTGGACGGTCACGCCGAAGACGCGCACGCCGTAGGCGAGCGCCTGCTCGATCGCGCCGAGGCCGGGAAAGGCGGGGAGCAGGGATGGGTGGACGTTGATCACGGCCCCGGGGAAGCGCTCCAGGAACGCGCTGCCGAGCAGCTCCATGTAGCCGGCGAGCACGATCAGGCGAGCTCCCCGCTGCTCGAGCCAGTCGGCGAGCGCGGCGTCGCGCGCGCCACGGTCGCCGAAGGCGGCGCGGGGGAACTCGGCGACAGGGACGCCGGCGGCGCGCGCCCGGCGAAGCGCCGGTGCATCCGGGACGCTCGAGGCGACGCCGACGATCTCGGCGCAGACCCCATGAACGGTGTCGAGCAGCGCCTGGAGGTTGGTCCCGGTGCCCGAGACCAGGACGGCGATTGGAAGGCGCTCGCTCACGGGCGGCGGACGATATCCGGGCCGCCCGTCATGTGAGCAAGATCACTATTCCTGCGTGACCCAGATCACACTGCCCGCGGCCTGCGCGGTCTTCAATGGAGTCATCGAACGGGTGGAGAGGCAAACGCCTATCCAGACAGGAGGCCCAGAGAGATGCTTACCGCCATCATCGTCTCAATCATCATCGGCGCGGCGATTCTCTACGCGCTGCACACGGGGCAGGACGGCCAGCTGATCGTCCGCCGGCCGTACAACAACCGCTACAACGACGCATCGGGCGCTCGCGACGACCACCTCGCCTAGCGCCCTCGATAGCGCTGGGCGCCCGGCGCGCCTGGGGGGAAGCGCCGGAGCGCCTATGCGCGGACGAGCGGGCGCGACTTCGGCGGCGCGTCCCCGTCCTCGAGCGAGTACTTGCCGGCCGCCTCTTCGCTGCCAGCGAGCGGGTAGTCGCCGGTGAAGCATGCGTCGCAATGCGTGGCCCGCGTCGCGCCGACCGCCTCGTACACGCCGTCGAGCGACAGATAATGGAGCGAGTCGCAGCCGAGCTCGGCGGCCACCTCCTCGGTCGTGCGGTTGTGGGCGATCATCTCCTCGCGCGTGGACATGTCGATGCCGTAGTGGCAGGGGTGCTTGATCGGCGGCGCGGAGATTCGCATGTGGACCTCCTTGGCGCCGGAGTCGCGCAGCATCTGCACGATCTGACGGGTCGTGTTGCCACGCACGATCGAGTCGTCGACGACGACCAGGCGCTGGCCCGCGATCACCTCCGGCAGGGGGTTGAACTTGAGCCGCAGGCCGTGCTTGCGCAGCTCCTGTCCGGGCTGGATGAAGGTGCGGGCGACGTAGCGGTTCTTGACGAAGCCGTCGTCCTGGGGCAGGCCCGCGGCGCGCGCGAGGCCGCGGGCGGCCGGGTTGCCCGAGTCGGGGACGGCGATCACGAGATCGGCCTCGACGGGAGCCTCACGCCAGAGGATCTCCCCCATGCGCCCGCGGGCGACCTGCAGGACCTGGTCGTTCATGCGCGAGTCCGGCCGGGCGAAGTAGATGTACTCGAAGACGCAGAAGGCGCGCCTCTGCCCGGGCACCACCATGCGGCTCTGAAGGCCGTCCTCGCCGAGCGTCACGAGCTCGCCCGGCTCGACGTCGCGCAGGAAGGAGGCGCCGATGATGTCGAACGCGCAGGACTCGCTGGCGACGCAGTAGCGCGTCTCGCCCTCGGGATCCTCGGGACCGGGATCGAGGACGCCGATCGCGAGCGGGCGCAGGCCGTGGGGGTCGCGGAAGGCGACGACGCGGTCCTTGGTCATCGCGACGATCGAGAAGGCGCCCTGCAGCCGCGGCAGGACCTCCGCGATCGCGTCCTCGACCGACCCGGCGGGATGCGTGGCGATCATCGCCGCGATGATCTCCGAGTCGGATGTCGAGCTGAAGGTGACTCCGCGCTCGAGCAGCTCGGCGTGGAGCTCGAGCGCGTTGATCAGGTTTCCGTTGTGGGCGAGCGCGACCTCGCGGCGCGAGCCGTTGGTCCCCTCCGAGCGCTGGACGGGCTGCGAGTTCTCCCAGGCGTTCGAGCCGGTGGTCGAGTAGCGCACGTGCCCGATCGCGAGCTCGCCGGCGAGCGTGCGGAGGTCGTTCTCGCTGAACACCTGGCTGACGAGGCCGAGCTCGCGTCGCGTGATGATGTGCCCGCCGCGGTCGGCTGCGGCGATTCCCGCCGACTCCTGGCCACGGTGCTGCAGGGCGTAGAGAGCGAAGTAGGACAGTCGCGACACCTCATGGCCAGGTGCATACAGTCCAAAGACTCCGCACTCATCGCGCGGTCCCTCACGCATTGCTTCACACGCTATCAGGAGAAGAACCCCCGCAGGCCCTCGGAATGGGCGCGTGAGAGCTCGGCGAGCGGGACCTCGAGGCGGTCCCCGGCCTGGCCGTCCGAGAGCTCGATCGTGAGCGTCTCGCCTTCCACCGCGCCGATCTCCTGAACCTCCGTGCGGGCGCGCAGGGCCTCGAGCGCCTCCGGCGGCCCGCTGACCAGAAAGCCGCCGGGACCCTCGCCGAAGAGCTGCGCGGCGGGATCCTGCGAGGACCCCAGCCGGACTCGCGCGCCCAGCGCGCCGGCGACGCAGCATTCGGCGAGCGCCACCGCGAGGCCGCCCTCGGCGACGTCGTGGGCGCTCGAGAGGGCCCCCTCGGCAACCGCTTCGCGGACGGCAGCCTGGGCGGCGGCGACCGCCAAGAGGTCGAAGTCGGGCAGCGACTCGGGGAGCTCGCGGCCGTGCAGCTTCTCGAGCTCGGCGGCGGCGAGATCGGGGGTGAAGGGACCGACGAGGGCGATGCGCTCGCCGGCGCGCGCGAACGCGAGCCGCCCGGCGCGCCGCGCGTCCGGCAGGCGGCCGACCATGCCGATCACCGGGGTGGGATAGATCGGGCCGGTCGAGCCCTCGTTGTAGAGGGAGACGTTGCCGCCGACGATCGGGGCGCCCAGCGCGCGGCAGCCATCGCCGAGGCCGCGCACCGACTCGGTGAGCTGCCAGGCGATGTGGGGCTTCTCGGGGTTGCCGAAGTTGAGGTTGTTCGTCGTGCCGAGCGGCTCGGCGCCGACGCAGGCGAGGTTGGAGGCGCACTCGAGCACCGCCTCGAGCGTCCCGCGGTAGGGGTCGGCGGCGACGCGGCGGCCGTTGCAGTCGATGCTCACCGCGAGCGCGCTGCCGTCGGGCAGCTCGAGCACCGCGGCGTCGGCCTGCTCGGGACGGCGCACGGTGCGCGACTGGACGATCGCGTCGTAGTGCTCGAAGAGCGGCCGGCGCGAGGCGATGTTCGGCGAGGCGAGCAGAGCGAGGAGAGAGTCGCGATGCGTCGCGTCGGGCGCGAGCGTGGCGGGCGCCGGCCGGTAGAGCCGCTGCGACGGGCGCTGCGGGGAGAGGTCGTAGAGCGGACACTCGTCGACGAGCGCCCTGACCGGCATCTCGCCGACGAGCTCGCCGTCGCTCAGCACGCGCACGAGGCCGCTGTCGGTGACGGTGCCGATCGCGGCGCCACCGACCTCCCACTTCTCGCACAGGCTCATGACGTCGGCCACCGCGCGGGGCTCGACGACGCACAGCATCCGCTCCTGGGACTCGCTGACCATGATCTCGAAGGGCTCCATGCCGGGCTCGCGCAGCGGCACCTTGGCGACGTCGATGTCGATGCCGACGCCACCCTTGCTGGCCATCTCGGCCGCCGAGGAGGTCAGGCCGGCGGCGCCGAGGTCCTGCAGCGAGACGAGCAGGCCGCGCTCGAGCAGCTCGAGCGAGCACTCCAGGAGCTTCTTCTCCTCGAAGGGGTCGCCGACCTGGACGGTCGGCCGCCGGTCCTCGCCGCCCTCCTCCTCCCCGCCCAGCTCGGCCGACGCGAGGACGGAGGCGCCGCCGATGCCGTCACGGCCGGTCGACGCGCCGAAGAGGAAGACGAGGTTGCCGGGGCCGGCGGCGGCGCTTCGGACGAGGCGCTCGCGGCTCGCGAGGCCCAGGGCCATGGCGTTGACGAGGCAGTTCTGCTCGTAGGGGCCCTCGAAGTAGACCTCGCCTCCGACCGTGGGGACGCCGATCGAGTTGCCGTAGTGGGCGATCCCCG
>DASZIU010000103.1:0-5402 GCA_035948815.1 Solirubrobacteraceae bacterium
GCCGGTGGTGATCTCGCCGAACACCAGCTCCTCGGCCGCGCGCCCGCCGAGCGTCATCGCCATCGTGTCCTCGAGCTCAGCGCGCGTCGTCAGGAAGCGGTCCTCCTGGGGCATCGAGATCGTGTAGCCGAGTGCCTGGCCGCGCGAGATCACGGAGATCTTGTGCACGGGGTCGGAGTGCTCGAGGAAGTGCCCGACGAGCGCGTGGCCCATCTCGTGGTAGGCGGTGACGAGCCGCTCTTTCTCGCTCATCACGCGCGTCTTCTTCTCGGGGCCGGCGATCACGCGCATGATCCCCTCCTCGAGCTCTTCCTGGCCGATCTCGCGCTTGCCGGTGCGGGCGGCGAGAAGGGCCGCCTCGTTGATCAGGTTCGAGAGGTCGGCGCCGGTGAAGCCGGGCGTCTGCCCCGCGAGCGCGTCGATGTCGATGATCTTCGCGAGCGGCTTGCCACGGGTGTGGACCTCGAGGATTTTCGCGCGCCCCTTGCGGTCCGGCCGGTCGACGGCGATCTGACGGTCGAAGCGGCCCGGACGCAGCAGCGCCGGGTCCAGGATGTCGGGCCGGTTGGTGGCCGCGATCATGATGATGTTGTCCTTGGCCTCGAAGCCGTCCATCTCGACGAGCAGCTGGTTGAGCGTCTGCTCGCGCTCGTCGTGGCCGCCCCCGAGACCGGCCCCGCGGTGGCGCCCGACGGCGTCGATCTCGTCCATGAAGATGATGCAGGGGCTGTTCTGCTTGGCCTGCTCGAAGAGGTCGCGTACGCGCGAGGCGCCGACGCCGACGAACATCTCGACGAAGTCAGAGCCCGAGATCGAGAAGAACGGGACGCCCGCCTCGCCGGCGACGGCACGCGCGAGCAGCGTCTTGCCGGTCCCCGGCGGGCCGTAGAGCAGCACGCCCGTGGGGATCCGGGCGCCGAGCGCCTGGAACTTCTTCGGATTCTCGAGGAACTCCTTGATCTCGTGCAGCTCCTCGACCGCCTCGTCCACCCCGGCGACGTCTCGGAAGGTGATCTTCGGCGAGTCGGCCGACAGGCGCTTGGCGCGCGACTTGCCGAACGACATCACTTTCGAGCCGCCGCCCTGGACCTGATTCATGATGAAGATCCAGAACCCGAAGAACAGGACGAACGGGATGATGTAGGTGAGCAGCCCGAGCAGGGCGCTGCTCTTTTCGGATTCGACGTTGTAGCGGACGCCGGCGGTGCGCAGTTCCTTGAGCAGTTCCGGCGCGGCCTGGTCGATGAACCCGACTTCGTACTTTTCTTTGTCCTTCAGTTCGACTTCGAGCGCTTTGCCCTTGTTCTTCAGCTGCACCGAGCGGACTTCGCCTTTGGGGATCTCGCTGCCGACAAGCGTCTGATAGCTGTGCGAGCGGTGGTTGCTCGAGCCAGGGTTGACGAGTTTGACGGCGAGGAACGCCAGTACGACCACGATGAGAATGGGGAACGCGGCGCTCTTGAAGAAACGGCTCATGGCGAGATCCTCGAGGTTCTGGCGCCGTTTGAGTTCGCGGGCACCAGCCATCAAGCCTACCATGGGAGACCTGTCTTTTCGGTCGCTCAGGGCCCGCGGAGGGCCGCTCCGGGCGGCGCTCAGCGCCTGTCGGAGCGCCCGGCGACGACCTCCGCGACGGGCGGCGGGCTAGTCGGCGAGCGCTGCGACGAACGGCAGGTTGCGGTGGCGCTCGGCGTAGTCGAGCCCGTAGCCCACGACGAAGCGGTTGGGGATCTCGAAGCCGACGTAGCGGGTCGGCAGGTCGACCTTGCGCCGGTCGGGCTTGGTCAGCAGCGCACAGACCTCGAGCGAGCCGGGGTTGCGCGAGCCCAGGTTGCGCAGCAGGTACTGGAGCGTCAGGCCCGAGTCGACGATGTCCTCGACGATCAGCACGTCGCGGCCTTCGATCGCCGTGTCGAGGTCCTTGAGGATCCTCACGACGCCGGAGGAGTCGGTCGCCGAGCCGTAGGAGGCGACCGCCATGAAGTCGATCTCGACCGGTATGTCGATGAAGCGCATCAGATCGCTGAGGAAGAAGACGGCTCCCTTCAGCACCCCGACCAGCAGCAGCGGGCGACCGGCGTAGTCGCGCGAGATCTCCTCGCCCAGCTCGGCCACGCGGCGCTGCAGATCCTCGGCCGTGACGAGCACCTCGCCGATAGCGGCCTCGCCTGCCACGCGCGCGGGTGTTGACACGACGGGGAGTCTAGTCGCCGCGCGGCGGCAGCCTGACCATCCGCAGCACGCCTCCCTCGATGACCGCGCCGGCGTTCCCGCCGACGTGGAGCTCCGCCCGGCCGCCGCGGGCGGCGAGCTCGAGGATCTCGCCGACACGGTCGCCGGCCTGCGGGACGTAGTCTGCGGTCGCCGCCTCCGCCAGGCGCACGACGACCAGGCGCGCGAGCGCCGGCGGCAGCTCGGCAAGGCGCGCGACCGGGACGCTGGCCCTGCCGGCGAGCTCATCCTCGACGAGGCCGTCCAGGAGCTCGGACTCCTCGCGCAGCAGGCGCGCGGTTCGCAGCACGTTGGCGTCCGCGGCCGGATGGAGGGTCCGCAGCGACTGCACCAGGCCGTGTCGCACGCGCGTGCGCGCGAAGCGCTCGTCGGCGTTGCTCTCATCCTCGCGCCACGCGAGCGAGCGCGCCTGGCAGTAGGCGGCGGTCTGCTCGCGATTGACCGCGAGGAGCGGGCGGATCATCCGCCCCTCCCGCTCGACCATGCCCAGCAGCGCCCGCCGTCCGGGCGAGGCCGCGAGCCGGTAGAGGATCGTCTCGACCTGGTCTGAGGCGGTGTGGCCGGTCGCGTAGACCCCCTCGAGGCGCTCGGCCAGCCGCTCCGCCTCCCGGTAGCGGACCTCGCGTGCCCACGCCTGCAGGTTGCCGCTGGCGCCGCCGTGTTCCGCGAGCACGGGCCGGTCCTCATGGAGCACGCTCAGCTCGACGCCCAGCTCGCCGCAGAGGGCCGCGCAGTGGCGCTCGTCATCCACCGCGCCGTCGCGCAGGCCGTAGTTGACGTGCAGCGCGCGGACGCTCCCGGGCTCGAGGGACGAGAGCGCGACGTCGAGCAGGCAGATCGAGTCGCGGCCGCCGGACAGCATCACGAGCAGCGGCGCGTCGCCCACCGTGGCGAGCGTCCCGGCGGCCGCCTCGCGCACGAAGGCGACGACGTCCATCGCCGCTACTCCTGCCGCCTGGAGGCGACGAACAGCTCGGTCGGCTCGGAGAAGCCCTTCAGCCGCACCTCCCCGATGCGGTCGAAGGCGAGGCCGTCGAGGCCCGCGGACATCTCCACGACGGGACGCGTCACGAGCACCTCGCCACCACCCGCGCGCGCTACCACGCGCGCCGCCTGGTTGACGTCGCGCCCGTAGTAGTCGCCGTCCCGATAGAGCGCCTCGCCGTAGTGGATCCCGATCCGCACGGACGGGTCCTCGCCGTCGCCCTGCGACTGCAGGCCGACGGCCCACTCTGTCAGCGCGGCGGCATCCGCGCCGACGACCATCACCTCGTCGCCGAGCGTCTTGGTCAGGCGTGCGTCGGGAGGCAGCGACTGCTCCACCGCCTCCACGAAGCGCTCGACCGTCCCGACCGCAGCCTCGTCGCCCCGCTCGACGGTCAGGCGCGCGTAGCCCGCGAGGTCCGCGAACGCGATCGCCACGCGCAGGCGCCCCTCCTCGGGCGAGTCGTCGTCGAGGTCGGCCTCCATGTGCCCGATCACGTCCTGCTCGACGAAGTGAGCCAGGAAGCGACCGTGCACGAAGCCCATCAGCGGGGCGATGAACGGGAGCACCTGTCCGACGAGCCCCTCCATCTGCTCGGCGATCTCGAGCCCCGGAATGCCCTCGCGCATGAGCGGCTCGTGGACATAGAGGTGGAACAGCCGCACCTCCGCGTCGGCGATCTGCGCGATCGCCTGCCCGTACACGCGGGCGAGCTGCAGGAATGCCTCGAGCGGGATCCCGGCGTCGAGTATCGCCGCGACGAACTGGAGCATCTCGATGTCCTCGTCGGTGAGCGCGTGCTCCACGACCGACCCGAGTCCCATCGTCGTCAGGATCCGCTCGACCAGCTCCTCCTCCAGGCCGGAGACGCGGGCGGCCTCCTGGACGGTGTGGCGCTCTTCCGAGCTGCTCAGCAGGTTCTCGATCGGCCCCACGGCGAGCTGGCCGCGGTCGCTCGCACGCTTGATGCGCTCGAGCGTGTGGCCTCGCGCGCGCAGCCGCGCGACGACGCGCACGTAGGCCACGGAGGCCGGCGTCCAGTGGCCGTCGTACCCGGGGACCAGGCCCTTGGCCACCCAGCGCGTCACCGTCGCGGGCGAGACGCCGGCGCGCGCAGCCACCTGGGCGAGGGTCAGCTCGCCGGGCGAGCTCATGGCGTCATCGTCCGGCTCGGCAACTCAGAGGCAAGACGCTGAGGACACTCCCATATCCCCGCAGTCTAAAGTCGCCGCGCATGTCCGGAAGCGAGCCGATCCATCTGCGCCCGACGGCGGAGCTGGCCGAGCGCGTGCTGCTGCCCGGTGACCCCGGCCGCGCGCTGACGCTCGCCCAGGCGATCCTCGAGGAGCCGCTGATGTTCAACCACCACCGTGGCCTGTGGGGCTACACCGGGCGGGCGCCGGACGGCGAGCCGCTGACGATCCAGTCGACCGGGATGGGCGGGCCCTCCGCGGCGATCGTCCTCTCGGAGCTGATCGCACTCGGCGCGCGCCGCGCGATCCGGGTCGGCAGCTGCGGCGCCCTTGCGCCAGGAATCGAGCTCGGCGAGATCGTGATCGCGCGCGAGGCGATCTGCGCCGATGGCACCTCGCGTGCGCTCGGGGCCGACGGGCGCGTGTCCGCGGACGGCGAGCTGACGGACGCGCTGATCCGCCACGCGCCGGGCGCGCACGCGGGGACGATCGTGAGCGTCGACCTCTTCTATGACGAGGGCCGGCGTGCGCCGGCCGAGGATGCGGTCGCGATCGAGATGGAGGCCGCGACGCTCTTCGCCCTGGGCGCCGGCCGCGGCGTCGCGGTCGCCTGCATGCTCGTTGTCTCCGACACGTTCGCCGCGGGCGGAGCGAGGCGACGCATGGAGGACGAGGACATGCTGGAGGCCGCCGAGCGCATGGGCCGCGCGGCGGCGGCTGCGCTCTCCCGCTAGCCAGGGCCGCGAGGCGCGGGCGCCCCGGAGCCGCCTCAGGACGCCTTCGGCCTGCCTTTGACCGCAGCCGCGGGTTTGGCTTTACGAGCCGCTGCTTTCGGGCGCGGGGTGGCGCGTGCGGCGGCGGCGGCTGCCGTGCCGGGAGCGGCCGAGGTCGAGGCCGCGGGCGTCTGGCGCGCCGTCGCCTCGTCGAGCTTGCGCGTCAGCGCGTCGAGCTTCTCCTCGATCGCGCTCAGGCGCGCCTCCACCCCGGCGAGC
>DASZIU010000104.1:0-10782 GCA_035948815.1 Solirubrobacteraceae bacterium
CGCGTCCGCGGTCGCGAGGTGCAGGAGCGACACGGCCAGCGCGACCAGGACACACAGCCGCCTGCAGCGCACCGCGCGGATGGTAGGCTCGGCCGCCACGGCGGCTGCAGGGGTCCTTGCAGCTCGGGGCCCCTCAGGTGAGAGCACGCCCTCTGAACACATGGACGCGCGCCGCAGTTGCGCCCATGCCCGCCACCCGGACCCCGGTGCGTTCGCGCGCCGCGGGCCTGGCGCTCCTGCTCGCGTCATCGCTGGCGCTGACGGCGTGCGGCGGCGGCTCGTCGCCGAGCGCCGCAGCTCTGCTGAAGGAGACCCTGTCCACGCATCGGCCCATCGCCAGTGGCCAGCTCGCCGCATCGCTGACGCTGGCCGGCGCCTCCGGGCGGCAAGCGTCATCGCTGCATCTCGCCGCCCGCTTCCAGGCGGCCGCATCGGGGCGCCTGCCCGACTTCGCGCTCTCGCTCGGGCTCACCCAGACCGCGCGCGAGCTCGCCGTGGGCGCCGTGTCGATGCAGGGCCGGCTCTTCCTGGCGCTCGGGGGCGCATGGTTCCTCGTGCCCGAAGGCGCCGCGCAGGCGCTCGCGCGGGGCTATGCACAGAGCGGCGGGGCGCCAACCCTCTCCGGCGGCTCGGCGCTGTCGAGGATCGGCGTGGACGCGGCGCGATGGCTCACGAGCCCGAGGATCGCCGGCTCCGTGAAGCTCGCCGGCGAAGACACGATCGAGATCCTCGCGAGCGTCGATGGCTCGCGATTCCTCGCCGACGCGCAGAGGCTCTCCCAGGCGCTCACGTCGCCGGTCGGCGCCCAGCTGTCGGACCCGTCGGACCCGCTCTCGCTGCGGCGCATCTCAAACGGCCCGGAGCCGCGGGGCTGGACGATGCACGTCCACACGGGCGCCCACGACCACATCCTGCGGCGGCTCGCGATGGCTGTGACCGTTCTCATCTCCACGCCGACCTCGGGCAACTCGTCCCGCACGCGGGAACTGGGAACGCTCAGCTTCACGCTCGCGGTCGCGCGGCCGAACCAGCCTCAGACGATCGCAGCGCCTGCCAACACGCGACCGCTCTCGCGGCTGGGGGCGGCGCTCGAACGCCTCGGGCTTGCGCGCGGATCACCGCCCGGCGGCTGACTCACTCGTGCTCGACCTCGAGGTCGTCGACGCCGTCGAGCTCGTCGTCCTCGTCCTCGTGGAGGTGCTCCTCGTCCTCGTCGGGGTCGAGCCGCTCGCTGTCGTGATCGACCTCGTCCTCGCCCAGCGCGTGTGCGTCGCCCGGCGGGTGGGCGAGCTGGAAGCGCTCGACGAGCTCGTCGCGTTTGTTCTCGTCAAGCGGCGAGTCCTCCGAGATCAGGACCCAGTCGGTGCCCTCGAAGTCGTCCCGCTCGAAGATCTCGTGGTCGACCTCGGGCGAGTCGTCGACGACGATCAGCACCTCGGTCTGCGGGTTGAAGTACGTGCCTGGACGGATCGTGATCTCGTCGAGCGCGAACCGTCGAACCTTGCTCATCGCGCGTTTATACCCGACGGGCGCGCCGCCGTGCTCATGGGCTGAACTCCTGGAGCGTGCGGGCCACCTCGGCCTCGACCTCCAGGGGCTCGAGACCCTGGCGCCGGCGCCGTTCGTTGCGGGCAACGACGAGCTGACGGACCTCGTCGACGAGCGCGGGGGCGTGTCCCTCGTGCTCGGCCGGCGGCGCCATCAGCCGCGCGACCTCGGCGTCGATGTCCAGCGCCGGCTGCCCCCTGGAGACCAGCCGGTCGCTGCGGGCGCCGAGCATCTGACGGATCTCGAGCTCCTGCTCGGCGCGTCCGGCGGCCGAGTCGGGCGCCGCGGGCGGCTCCTCCCCGATCTGCTCGCGATCTCCCGTCATGCCCCCCTGGCCGATGTGGTCGTACATGCCCCCGCGGCTCACGAGGAAGACGACGGACATCACGATCGAGAAGGCCACGGCTCCGAACACGATGATCGGAAACAGGCTCTGCACAGCCGTGATTGTTGCTGATCGCCCGGCACTCCGCTACCCTTGATGTGGCTGGATTGACTGACTAGTCAATCTACGTTTTAGGCGCCACCGTCAAGGAGATCCGAGAATGGTCGATTTCACGCTCACCGACGAGCAGAAGAGCCTGCGCGAGATGGCGCACGACTTCGCGGTGAAGGAGATTCGCCCCGTCGCCTGGGAGTACGACAAGGACGGGACGTGGCCGGCAGACATCATCCAGAAAGCCTGGGAGCTCGGCCTGATGAACTCCCACATCGAGGAGGAGTACGGCGGGGCCGGTGCCGGCTACCTCGACGGCTGCCTGATCGAGGAGGAGCTCTCGTGGGGCTGCTCGGGGATCCAGACCTCGCTCGGCTGCAACGGCCTGGCGACCGCGCCGATCGCCCTCGGGGGCTCGGAGGAGATCAAGAAGAAGTACCTGGGGATGCTGACCGAAGCGCCGAAGCTCGCCTCCTTCTGCCTGACGGAGCCCGACGCGGGCTCGGACGTCTCCGGCATGCGCACGACGGCCGTCAAGAAGGGCGACAAGTACGTCATCAACGGCTCCAAGTGCTTCATCACCAACGGCGGCTACGCGGACTACTACACCGTCTACGCGAAGACCGACAAGGACGCCGGCCATCGCGGCATCTCGGCGTTCGTCGTGGAGCGCGACTGGGGTGTCGTAGTCGACAAGAAGGAGGACAAGCTCGGGCAGCGCGCCTCCAACACCGCGACGATCTCCTTCAACGACGTCGAGGTGCCGGCCGAGAACCTGCTCGGCGAGGAAAACAAGGGCTTCAAGCTCGCGATGATGACGCTCGACCGCACCCGGCCCGGGGTCGCCGCGATGGCGACCGGCATCGCCCGCGCGGCCTTCGAGTTCGCCACCGACTACTCCCGCGAACGGGTCCAGTTCGGTGTGCCGATCGCGATGCACCAGGCGATCCAGTTCATCATCGCCGACATGGCGACCGAAATCGAGGCGGCGCGGCTGCTCACGTGGAAGTCGGCGGTGATGCTCGACAACGGCGAACGCAACACGCTCATCTCCTCGCACGCCAAGCGCTTCGCCGCCGACGCGGCGATGAAGGTGGCCACCGAAGCCGTCCAGGTCTACGGCGGCTACGGCTTCATCAAGGACTACCCCGTCGAGAAGCTCTTCCGCGACGCGAAGATCATGCAGCTCTACGAGGGCACCTCGCAGATCCAGCGCCTCGTGATCGCGCGCGAAACGCTTCTGCCGCGGCACGTCGAGGAGCCGGCCGCGGTTCCCGCGTAGGACGATCCTCCTGATGGCCGGGGCACATGTGCCCCGGCCCGGGGCCGCGCATGCGCGGCCCCGCGGAGCGGCGCATGCGCCGCTCCGAACTACCTGATCAGCAGGGGTTGCCCGTAGTTGGAGATCTGGGCGCCGCTCGTGACGCGCACGAGCACGCGGTAGACGCCCGGTCGCACGGCGACGATGCGGCTGAACTTCGAGCTCGTGGCGTCGCGATGATGCAGGAGCGTGCCGCCCACGAGCACGCCGCGGCCGTGGATGATCCGCAGGATCCCCACCTGCATGCCGTCCTGCGCCGGGGTCACGGTGCCGAAGATCCGCGCGAAGTGAGGGCGGCCCGTGCGGGCGACATGGCTTTCCACGCTCACCGCCACGTTCTCGACCGCGACCGGGCTGGTCACGGGCGGGCTCGTGCTCGTGACGACGCGGAACTGCGTGACCTGGGTCAGCCCCCCGACGGTGAACGAGAAGCTGCCGTTCGCGAGCGTCAGCTCCGGGTTCAGGACGTTGAGGAAGCCGCCGGTGCCCGGGAAGGGGTTCGCCTGGAGGATCACCTCGCGGTTGCCGTTGCCGGTGCCCGACAGGGTCCCCTGGACCGTCGCGGCGCCGCCGTAGAGGGTGGGGTTCGGGGATGCGAGGATCTGCAGGGAGAGCGGCACCTTGGTCGTCAGCAGGCTCGCATCGGAGCCGATCGAGGCGCCGGCGGCGTTGACCGCCACGAGCCGGTAGTGGTAGACGGTGAGCGGCTGCAGGCCCGCGACGGGCAGCTTCACCGACACGCTGTGGATGCCCGAGCCGGCGTCGGCGATCGCCGTCTGCCCGCCATAGGCCTTCGTCACCCCAAACTGGAAGTAGTAGGAGGTGTCGCTGCCGTTCGGATCGATCGCGCCCGCCAGGACGGCCGAGCCATAGGTGACTTCGCGCGCCGGGCCCGTGCTCACCGTTGGGCGCACCGGGGCGGCCGCGGCGGGAGAGCTCAGCAGCGCCGCGCAGCAGGCCGCCGCCGCGAGCGTCCAGGCCAGCCGCGATCCCGGCGAGCGCCGTCCGCGGCCGTGACCATTCCCGGCGCCGCCTGCGGCGCCCTTCCTCGATGACTGCATGTTCGCCTCCTAAGCGAGCTTCGATTTCCCAGCTATGCAGTCAAACCCGGCGAGGCGCCCTTAGGTGCGGCGGCGCCCCGCTGACGCTAGGCTCCCGCGACCAATTGACCAGAGGAGCCAAGCCATGTTCGTGTTCAAAGCAGCCGTCGTGGGAGCCGGGACGATGGGTGGCCAGATCGCCCAGACGATCGCCGCGGCCGGCATCCCGGTAGTGCTCAAGGACATCGACGAGCAGCTCGTCCAGGCGGGTCTCGACGAGGCGGCGAACGTGACCCGGGGCCAGATCTCCAAGCTCGTCGAGAAGGGCAGGCTGACGGCCGAGCAGGGCGAGGCCCAGCTGCAGGAGGTCATCGGCCGGATCCAGGGAACGACCACGTACGACGGCTTCGGCGAGGTCGACTTCGTCGTCGAGGCCGTGCCCGAGAGGATGGAGATCAAGCAGGCCGTCTTCGCCGAGCTCGACGCGGCCACGCCCGGGCACGCGATCCTCGCCTCGAACACATCCTCGCTGTCGGTCACCGAGATGGGCGAAGCCACGCTGCGCCCGGACAAGGTGATCGGCTTTCACTACTTCTACCCCGCTTCGGTGATGCCCCTGATCGAGATCGTCGAGGGCGAGGACACCTCCACCGAGACCCTGACCGCCGCGGTCACGTTCGCCCAGTCGATCCGCAAGCAGCCGATCGCCTGCGCGGAGGTGCCCGGCTTCGTCGTCAACCGGATCCTTAACTCGGCCACCTCGGAGATCTGGCGCGAGCAGGAGGAGAAGGGCCTCTCGATCAAGAAGATCGACGAGGGGGTCGGCGCCGCCGGACTGATCCCGATCGGCCCCTACTACCTGGTCAACCTCCTCGGCCTCGACACCGTCCTGCACGTCGCCGAACACCTCGTCGAGTCCTACGGCGAGGAACGCTTCTACGTGCCGAAGGGAATGCAGAAGCTCGTCGCCGAAGGCAAGCTCGGCGCCAAGACCGGCGGCGACGGCTTCTATGACCCGCAGGGAGAGCCGAACCTGCCCGGCGACGCCGATCCGGACGTGGACGAGCTCGTCGAGCTGCTCTCGCTGAAGACCTTCCTCGAGGCCTGCCTCGTGCTCGAGGAGGGCGTCGCGACCCACCGCGACATCGACTTCGGGATGATGGCCGGCGCGGGCCTCGACCCTCGACGCGGACTGATGCCGCCGTTCATGAGGGCCGACGCGGAGGGGCTCGACGTCGTGCTCGAGCGCATGGAGAACGCCCAGGAGCGCTTCGGCGAGCGCTTCACGGCACCCACGATCCTCCGTCGCCTGGTGGCGCAGGGACGCCTCGGCCAGAAGACCGGCCAGGGCTTCTACGCCTACCCCCAGCCCGACCCCGAGCAGCCCGCCGAGGTGATCAAGCTCGAGACCCGCGCTGACGGGGTCGCGATCGCATGGCTCGCGAACGGGCAGATGAACTCGATCTCACCGCAGGTGATCCAGGATCTGCAGAAGGTCTGGGCGAAGGTCAGGAGTGAATCCGACCCACCCGTCCGGGCACTGGTGATCGCCTCCTCGAACCCCTTCCTCTTCTCGGCGGGCGCGGACATCAAGGCCTTCACGACGATGGACGAGTCCTCCGGCGCCGAGCTGATCAACACGGCGCACTCGCTCTTCAAAGAGCTCGGCGAGGACGGCGTGGCGACGATCGCGGCGGTCAACGGCCTCGCATTCGGTGGCGGCTGCGAGCTCGCGATGGCCTGCGACGTTCGCATCGCGGCGCGCTCGGCGCTGTTCGGGCAGCCGGAGATAAAGCTCGGGATCATCCCCGGCTTCGGCGGCACCCAGCGGCTGCCGCGGCTGGCCGGCGCCAGCAAGGCGCTGGAGATGAACCTCGTCGGAGACCCCGTGCTCGCCGAGGAGGCCTTCGAGTTCGGGCTCGTCAACCGCATGGTCGACGACCACGAACTGCTCGACACGGCGCTCCTGTGGGCGCGCAAGCTCGCCGGTCAGGCGCCGCTGGCCGCCGAGCAGATCAAGCGGGTCTCCGCCGCGGGCGATCTCGACGAGGGCATCGAGGCGGAGAAGCGCGCCTTCGCGTCCGTGTTCGCGAGCGCAGACGCCAAGGAGGGCATCGCTGCCTTCCTCGCCAAACGTGCTCCCCGCTTCCAGGGGCGCTGAGCGCCGATGGGCGCCCCTTCAGGCGCGGGGGTCGGCGCCGGCCGTGGCGAGCTGGCTCGCCTGGCGGACCTACTGCGGGCCGCCCGCTCGGTCGTCGCGCTCACCGGCGCCGGCATCTCGGTGCCCTCGGGGATCCCCGACTTCCGCTCGCCGGGCACCGGCCTGTGGGAGCGGGTGGACCCGATGGAGGTGGCCCACATCGACGCTTTCCGCGGCGACCCTGCGCGCTTCTGGAGCTTCTACGCCCAGCGCTTCGCCACGCTCGCCGACAAGCGGCCCAACGACGCCCACCGCGCGCTCGTCGCGCTCGAGCAGCGCGGCATGCTCGACGCCGTGATCACGCAGAACATCGACATGCTGCACCGGCGCGCCGGCACGAGCGAGCTCGTGGAGGTGCACGGGAGCATCGCCACCTGCTCCTGCCCGCGCTGCGGCGCGAGCGCCTCGCTCGAGCGGGCCCGAGCAAGCCTGCGGGCCGACGCCGAGGGCGTGCCTCGCTGCGAGCGTTGCGGCAGGCCGCTGAAGCCCGACGTCGTCCTCTTCGGGGAGCTCCTCCCGGAGCGGGCGCTCGCCCGCGCGCGCGAGCTCTGCGAGGGGGCCGACGTCCTGCTCTGCATCGGCACCTCGCTCGAGGTCCATCCGGTCGCTGGACTGCCGCTCCTCACCCACTCCGAAGGTGGCGCGGTCGCGATCATCACGCAGGGCCCGACCCCGCTCGACGAGATCGCCGACGTGCGCCTGCAAGGCGACGTCGTCGAGGAGCTGCAGGGTCTCGCGGAGCTCCTCTGCATCCCCTGAGACGGGCCGCGGCTCTCCACCGAAGACGTCAGCTCGGGCATCCGCGCGAGCGTCAGCAGGGTCAGCTGGGCATCCGGGCGATCGTCAGCAGGTATTCGGCCTCGGCCCGGAAGCTGCCGTCCTCCGCCTCGTTGACGTCGCGGTACAGCTCGAGCATCTGCTCGCGCAGCTCCCCGTAGCGCCCCTGCTGCTCGAGCGCGGCCTTGGCCATGATCGCGGGCCCGAGGATCTGCTCGTCGCGGTCGAGCCAGCCCTCCGGCGAGTCATGCGTGAAGGCGACCGTCCGCCGCTCGAGGGAGAGCTCGGCACCGCTGGCCGCGAACAGCTCGCGGACGTGCTGCTCGTCTCCCCAGCTCACGGGCGGCCTCAGCTCGGCGGGCGGCGCCGGCATGAAGGAGCCCACGACCTTGAACGTCCTGCCGATCAGGCTCTCGGGCGTCCAGGCCGCGACCCCGATCGTCCCGCCCGCCCGTGCGACTCGCGTGAGCTCGCTCGCGGCCTGCTCGTGGCGCGGGGCGAACATCACGCCGAAGCAGGAGGTCACGAGATCGAAGGAGCCGCCGTCGAACGGAAGCTCCTCGGCGTCCCCCTCGACGAAGCGCACGTCGAGCCCGGCCTCGCGGGCCCTGCCGCGCGCGGCCTCGAGCAGCTCGGGGGTGAGGTCGAGGCCGGTCACCGTGGCTCCCGCCCGCGCGGCGGCGATCGCGACGTTTCCGCTGCCCGTCGCGACGTCGAGCATGTCGAGCCCCGGGCCTGCCCCGACGCGCTCGACGAGCAGCTCCGCGACGCTCTCGATCCTGCGTGCGACCTCGGGATAGTTCCCGCTCGACCACATCGCTCTCTGGCCCTGCTTGAACCCGCTGATGTCGATGCTCACGCCACCTCTCCGATCATCTGTCGTTTGATCTGACCGCGGTGGCCGCAGCGAGGTCGCGCCCGGGATCGATGCTCCAGCGTCGGGCGAGCGCCGAGAGCTCGCCGTCGATCCCCCAGCGGTCCGGGCGTGGTGATCCCTCGTGTTCGGCGCTCGCGCCCTTCAAGGTCATGCAGCCGCTGTTGTCCCCGATCTCGCGGATCGCCCGCACCTCCTCCGCGCTCAGGATCGGCTCCGCGCCGACAGCGGCGAGCTCGGCTCGCTTGTCCTCGATCGCGCGGGCGCCATCGCCGCTCTCCTGGATCAGGGTCGGAGCCACGCAGCGAACGCCGTCCTGCGCGAGGTTCCAGGCGCACGCGAGCTGCAGCATCGTCAGCCCGTGTCGCTCTGCGTAGGGGCGCATCCGCTCGAGCTTCTCGCGGCCCTCGCCGACCCATCCGTCGGGGCGAAAGGAACGGTGGTCGTGCTGTGCGAACGGGTGCCCGGGCAGCACGTCGTCGTGGAACAGGCCCCCATAGTCGACCACCCGCGTGATCAGGCTCACATCCTGGGCGGCGGCGGCGCCGAGGACGAGCTCCCCCGGCCACGGCTCGAGCGGCCCGAGGATGATCATCGCCCAGTCGATCAGCCCGCCGAAGCGCTCGAGGCAGTCGATCACGTCGAGCGTGAAGCCGTTCGCCGGCCCCGGCGCCACCCCGAGCATCCGGGTGAGCCCCGCGTCGCGGACCGCCTGCATCCCCTCCCAGACCGCCGCGCTCGTGTAGCCGACGCGATCGGGGTTGTGCAGGAGCAGAAGATCGAAGCGCTCGACGCCGCAGCGCTCGAGGCTCCGCTCGGTCGCCATGCGGATGTAGGACGCGTACTCGCCCGGGCCCCGCAGGCGCGGGTCGGTGAACCGGGGGAATCCCCTGGCGCCGTCGCGCTGCCCGTCATAGAAGTCGTGGCCGATCGCGCCGACGAGGCAGTAGCTGTCGCGATCGAGCCCGCGCAGCGCGCCCGCGAGCGCCCTGTCGGCCTCGCCGGCGCCGTATGCGTCGGCGGTCATCACGGTGTCCACGCCCCCGCCGGGGCGCAACAGCGCCGCGAAGCGCTCGTCGTCGAGCGGCTCGCCGAAGTGCATGAAGCGCCCACCGCTCCACGTGCCGATCGCCGTCGTCGTCGGATCCATGCTCACCGCAGGTTAAACCCCGTCGCCGTGCGCGCGCGAAGCGCGGCTTCGAGTCGCTCGAGCGCGTGGCGGACCACGTCCTCGTCGGGCTTGCCGCTGGATCCCGGCAGCGCCACGCGGCCCTGCTCGGCGACCGCCCCGCCGAGCTTTCGAAGCTCGGCGATGCGCAGCGCGAGGTCCTGGCGGCGCTCGGCCGGCAGCTCGACGAGCGCCGCCGCATAGGCGCTGTCGAGCTCGATCGCCGCGTGGGCGAGGCGGTCGTGGTCGAGGTCAAGGCGCGCGCGCAGCGTTAGCTCCTCGCATACGAGCGCCGCTCCCCGCGCGCCGAGCAGCACCGCGACACGCTCCTGCGGGCGCAACGCCGCCGAGCGGCGGCGCGAGGGGCGCCTCGACGGCGCCAGACGCCGTGCGATCGCGCTCCAGTCGAGCTCCTGCGCGTGCATCCACTGGCCATAGGCGACCTGCTCCCCCTCGCCCCATCCCGCCCGGATCACGAGCGCCTGCTCGGGCGAGAGCTCGCGCGTGTAGGGGTCGGCGGACGCGATCCGGTGAGCGTGAAGCACGCGGTTCAGCACCGCGGTCGCCGCCCCGACCTCGTGCTCCCCGTCGAGGTCGGACAGCCAGGCCCGCGCCTGATTCTCGGCGGAAAGCGGGACCGGATCGATGATCGTCGCCCGGGCGGTCGCGACCGGCGCGGGCTCGGGCGTCGCCTCGCCGGCCATGCCGCGCCTGCGCGAGCGGCTGAGGCTCCGCAGGATCCGCGCCGGGGGAGCCGCGCCGTCATGCGCCCGCGAGGCGCCGTGCGTGGACAGCACGACGACCCGTTCGGCCGCGGCGCCCTGCTCGGCGCGGAGCAGGTAGCGGCCGTCCGGTGGTCCGAGCTCCCAGGGGAACTCCATCTGGATGAAGATGAAAAGCGGCTCGGCCATCGCTTTCACCGTATCCTTCCTCCCCGGGCCCGGGGCGTGGAGGGCCCGTGACCTCGACGATCAGGAGCGCACGATGTCCGACGCGAGCAGCGTGGCAGGCAACATGAGGGAGCGCCTCGGCGGCACGAGCGAGGACCGGCTCGGCAAGGCGCTGTCCGAGCTCCTCGAAAGCCCGCTGCTCACGGGCGCGATCGGCCGCGTGTTCGACGCGCGCGAGAAGGCCTCTCACGCCCAGGAGGCGGCCATGGGGGCGCTGAACATCCCCTCGGCGGCCGATATCGAACGGCTCACGCGCCGGCTGCGCTCGGTCTCCTACCGCCTCGAGGGGATCGAGGATGGGGTCGGCCGGCTCGACCGCGCGCTCACGCTCGCCGGGGTGGAGGCGCGCCTGAGCGCGATCGAGGAGAAGCTCGACGCGCTGACGCGCAAGCTCGACGAGGCGACGGCGCGCCAGACGCCCGCGGCCTCGACCTCGGCCGCTCCCGGCACGGCAGCCGCCGCCGCCGC
>DASZIU010000105.1:0-5829 GCA_035948815.1 Solirubrobacteraceae bacterium
CGCGCCGGCGTGGCGCTCCTCGCCGTACTCGCGCAGGAGGTGGGCGAGGCGGCGCTCGTCCCACGTCGCGACGATCTCGCTCGCGCTGAGCTGTTGCGTGGGGTCCATGCGCATGTCGAGCGGCGCCTCGTAGGAGTAGGAGAAGCCGCGCTCGCGCGTGTCCACCTGCATCGAGGACATGCCGAGGTCGAAGTAGGCGGCGTCGGCGCGCACGCCCTCCCCGGCGAGCAGCTCGAGGGCCTCGGCGTAGCCCGCGCGGATGAACCGCACCGTGCAGCCCACGGCGGACGCAAGCGCGGCGAAGCGCTCTTCGGCGAGCGGGTCGCGGTCGATCGCGATCAGGGTCCCGGTCGCGCCGAGCCGCTCCGCGACCAGCCGCGCGTGGCCGCCGTCTCCGAAGGTGCAGTCGATGACGGTCTGGCCCGGCTGTGGATCGAGCAGCTCGAGCAGCTCGTTCGCGAGCACAGGGATGTGCGAGCCACCAGACATCAGGGCGCCGGCTCCCGCCGCGCGGGCGGCGCGCCGGTCGGGGGAGCGGCCGCCGTCGAATGGCGCGCGCCGGCGGCGCCCCAGCTCGGGGGTCCCGTGATCGGCGCGCTGCTCGCGTAGCTCAAGAAGCCTGGTCGACACGCGCGGTGACCTCCGCGACGCCACTCAGCAGCGCCGGCCGATGCTCGATCCATGTCTGCTTGTCCCACAGCTCCAGTCTGTCGCCTGCGCCCACGACTACAACCTCCTTGGCGAGACGGGCGTGCTCACCGAGGAATCCCGGGACCATGATCCGCCCTGCGGCGTCGAGTTCGTCGTCCTGCGAGCTCCCGTAGAAGAAGCGCTCGAGCTCGCTGAGCTTCGAGGACAGCGGCGGAAGCTCGGCGAGGGCGCGGCGGGTATAGGTCTCGTACTCCTCCGGACGCCAGACGCCGACGCAGGGCTTGAGGTCCACGGGCATGGCGAGTACGACCCCGTCGGCAAGGGAGGCTCGATAGCGGGCCGGCACCGTGAGGCGGTTCTTCGCGTCGAGCGTATGGTCGAACGTGCCACGAAAGGGGACCAATTTGGGGCTCCAAGTTGCTTACCGAGCCGAGGTGGAGGAGTGGGAGGAGCCCCTCCACCCCGGCTCGCTGGTGCGACCATACCCCACTTCCCCCCACAACGCAACCCTTCTTGCACATTTTCCCCCACCATCGCTCACCGACCCCTCACGGCGCTCCAGAACGCCGACGGCCGCGGCGTATCCGGCGCCGACGACGGCTCCACGGCCGCCCGCGCGTGCTGCACGGTCTCGTGCAGGCGCCGCGCGCGCAACGTCCCTTGCAGCGCGCGCCTCTCGCTTGCGCGAACGCCGCGACGGCAAATACGATCTAACGCGATCGCGCCTCGCCTCCGCAGGGCGCTCCCTGAAGCACGAAACGCCCTTGCCCTCGGCCCGCTCCTCCTCCCCTCCACCGCGCGCGGTCGCGATCACCGTCTGCGCGGTCGTCGCGGCGATCCTCGCCGCGATCGTGATCGTCCTGCTCTCGACCGGCGGCGGCGGGCACGGCACCCCGACCAACGTCGATCCGGCCAAAGTCGTTCCGGCCTCCGCCGCGCTGTACGTCGGCGCGGACGTCCGGCCCAAGGCCGCCAAGCAGGCTGCCGCCCTGGCCGCCGGGCGGTCGCTCACCCACCAGGCCGACCCCTACACGCGGCTGGTGTCGATCCTGCAGACGCCGGGATCGCCGACTCCGGACTTCGCCCGCGACGTCGATCCGTGGCTCGGCGCGCGGGCCGGAGTCTTCCTGAGCTCGCTGAGCTCCTCCGGACCGGTCCTGTCACTGATCCAGCAGGGACTGCTCGGTCAGTCCTCGGCGGGCGGCGCGTTCCCGTTCGGAGCAAAGGGGGCCCAGGGCGCGATCGTGCTCGACACGACCGACCTGGCCAAGGCGCGCGCCTTCCTGCAATCCGCCGCGGCGCGCGCCGGCGCCCAGGCCACCACCTATCGCGGAACCTCCTATCAGCTGAGCGCGGGCGGGGTCGCGTTCGGCACCGTGCGTCGCCTGGCGGTCATCGGAAGCGACTCGGGGATGCACGCCGTGATCGACACGGCGATCGGCGGCGGATCGCTGGCGGGCGCCCCGCCATACGCCGCGCTGGTCGCCGCGGCGCCGCCGGGCGCAATCGCCCACCTGTACTCGAGCGCCGGCGGCTCGGGCGCTGCGGCCCCGGGCCTCGCGGGCCTGTTGCAGCTGTTCTCGGGCTCCCGCCAGATGAACGTCTCGTTCGTGCCCACCGCGAGCTCGGTCGCGCTGGACATCGATACGCTCGGCCTCGCCTCGCAGGCCGGCCAGGCGGGGCTGCCGTCGTTCTCCTCAGAGTCGGCGCACGCGCTGGCGGAACTGCCGGGAGAATCGTGGTTCGCGGTCGGCCTCACCGAAGTCGGCCGGATGCTGCCGGCGGACGTCCAGGGGCTGAGCAGCATCCTCTCGCTGGCGGGCCCAGGGGCGTCGGGCGCGGGCAGCGCCACCGGCCTGGGCGTCGGCACGTTGCTGACGGGCCTCACGCTGCCGCTTCGGGCGCTGGGCGCGAGCGACCCCGAAGCGAGGCGCTCCTTCCAGAGCTGGATGACCTCCGGGGGGCTGTTCGCCACCGGCACGAGCCTGCTGGAACTGAAGGCCGCCGTGGTGATCAACTCCAAGGAACCGGCGCTCTCACGCGCCGCCGTGCCGAAGCTCGCCGCTCGCCTGCGAGCGATGGGGGCCGCGGTCGCGCCCGCCTCGGTGGCCGGCGCCGACGTCGCGATCGACGCGAGGCTCAAAGGCCTGCCTGTCCCCCTCGTGATCGCCGAGGGTCGCGGCGCCGGCGGTCAGAGCAAGTTCGTGATCGGAGTCGGCGAAGCATCGGTTCCGGCCGCGCTGAATCCGCCGAGCACCCTCGCGGGCGCCCAGAGCACGAGCGCAGCGGCCGCGGCGCTCGGCGAAGGCGCCCAGCCGAGCGTGATCCTCGACGTGCCGACGCTGCTCAGCCTGCTCGAAGGCATAGGCCTCACCGAAGACCCGACGATCTCGCCGTTCGTCCCCTACCTGCGCTCGATCACCACGATCGCCGGCGGACCGCACCGGATCGACCCGACGGTCGAACGCTTCAAGATCGTCGCCGCCCTGCGGCCCTAAGTGGTCTGTCCCGGTTTTGGCCGGCGGTCGCGTCGAGGTCTCCGGCGCTGCGCCGGCCAACCGACCGCGTCGAAAACGGCGATTGGGTCGAGGTAGTCGCGCCATCGAGTGACCTTGCGCTCGGTGATCGTGAGCACCGACACATAGCGGTTGGAGTAGGGGGCCCCGGTTGCAACGGCACGGCCTTCCGACGCGTACTCGAGCACGACGACTCCGGTCTCGCGGTCGCGATGGACGGCCAGGTCGAAGCATCGATCCAGTACGAACGTCTCCCCGTACGGGCGATAGAGCTCGGCGACCGCGGCACGGCCCACCACATGCCGCGGGTAGTTGGGAACGGTGATGACGTAGTCGAAGACGACCTCGTCGGCCAGGAGGTCGAAGAAGTGTTCCCCGTCGGCGAGTCCAACGAGTGCCTCTTCGATGATCCGAAAGAACGGCTCCAGCGCCCGGAAGTCGTCCATGTTGGGAATCGAGCTCATCGCGGGGCCTCCGGCCTCGGCGCGGCTCAGCGGATCGGGATCGAGCGGTAGAAGACCGGGCGGCCGCCCGCGACCCGGTCGACGCCGTAGCTCGAGAGCGTCGGTTCGCCGTCTGCTTCGATCGAGTAGGGACCGAGCACCGAGTCCGGGTGTGGCGTCGCGAAGAAGTTGTCGATCACCGCCTGGCGATCGTTCCCGCGCGAACCGGCCCTGCGTATCGCGGCGAGCACGGTTCGCATCGCCTCGTAGCCGTAGAGCGCGTAGGGCTCCGCTTCGGATGCGAAGGCGCGGCGGTACTGCGCGAGCACGCGCTGGGCCGAGGGTGGATACAGCCGCGGCCCGAGCACCGGGGTCGTCAGATAGGTGCTCGAGCCCGCGGACCCGATCGCCGAGGTGAACGATTCGCTGACCATCGTGCTTGGCCCGAGCAGCAACAGGCGGGGGTTCGCGCCGTGCAGCTGCGTCCAGAGCGCGGCCGCGCCCGGGCCCGAGGCGCCCGCCACGAAGACCGCCTGCGCGCCGCTTTCGACGACCTTTTCGACCTCGCCGGCGTAGCTGGCACCCGGCGGCGTCGCGACGCTGTCATGGCCGGCGACGGTGATGCCCGACCGCTGCGCTTCGGCTACGACGAGCTGCGCGAGCGGGATCTGGAACGGGTCCTGATCGTCGAGCACGTAGACCTTGTGCACGCCGAGTGACCGCATCAGGCGCACCTGGGCGATCGCCTGACCAGGATCCCCGGGCTGCAGGCGTCCGAACGTGCGCCGACCGCTCGGGTAGAAGCGGCCGGGCTCGTCCTGCCCGGCATCGAGCGACGAGGTGAGCCCGACGTAGGGGCTCGAGGGGCTGACCTGAAGGATCCCGGCGGCGTTGATCAGCGGCAGCGAGAGCGCCGTCGCGGCCGAGTTGTAGTCGCCCAGGTAGGCGATCGTGCTCGTGTCCTGTGCCGCGGTCTTCGCGTCGGTGGCGGTGGCGTCGGGACTCCACTTCCCGGTCGCCGGGTTGGCATCGTCGAGCGACACGTAGCTGACCCGGAAGGGCCCGATGTGCCCGCCGGCCTGCGAGAGCGCGAGCTTCTCCCCGTTGACGATCTGGTTGGAGATCTCCGCCGACGGGCCCTGCAACGGCAGGCTCGAGTAGACGGCCAGCTGGTTGCCCGCTGTTTCGGTGGTGCTGCCGGCTCCCGTGCCGCCGCAGCCGGCCGCGACCGAGGCGCCGGCGACGAGAGCGGCTAGGCACAGCCGGCGCGTGCGCACACCCCGCGTCAGCTGCGACGGCCGGGCAGGTAGCCGGAGAGGATCTTCAGCGCCGCGCCGAGCAGGATGATCGCTGCCGCCAGCATGAAGGCGTCGAAACCGCGAGTCCCGAGCGCCCACAGCACGATCCAGACGACGAGCCCCCCCGTGGCGGTCAGAATCAGTCCCATGGCGCGGGAATCCTAGCGGCCGGGGCGAAGGCCCGTAGCGAGTTCGCCGACTAGTGCCCCCACGGCGGCGGCGGGATCCTCGGACTCGCCCGCCGCGCGCACGAGCCGCGTCCCGACGATCACGCCGTCGGCGCCCGCATCGGCAGCCTGGCGGGCCTGCTGGGGGGTGCTGATCCCGAACCCGATCGCGACCGGCGCCTCGGTGCTCGCCTTGGCCCGCGCGACGATCTCCGCGAAGTGCTCGGCGAGCGCGTCACGCTCGCCCGTCGTGCCGACGACCGACACCGTGTACAGGAAGCCCCTCGCCCGCGCGCCGATCGCCACGAGCCGCTCCCGCGTCGTTGTGGGGGCGACCAGCGGTACGAGCGCGAGGCCGCGGGCGTCGCAGGCCGCGAGCGTCTCCTCCGCCTCGCCCTCGGGCAGGTCCGGCACGATCAATCCGCAGGCTCCCGCCTTCTGCAGGCGCTCCACGAACGCCTCGACGCCGGGGGCGAAGACCATGTTCGCGTAGCACATCAACACCACAGGCACCCTGTCCGCGAGACCGCGCGCGACCTCGAGCACCCCCGCGATGCTCGCGCCCGCGGCCAGCGCCCGCGTCCCGGCGGCGTGGATGACCGGCCCGTCGGCGAGTGGGTCGGAGTAGGGCACTCCCAGCTCGATCACGTCCGCCCCGGCCTCGATGCATGCCTCGCCGATCCGCGCGGACTCGGCCAGCGAGGGAAAGCCCGCCATCACGTAGGGCATCAGCGCGGCCCTCTTGCCCGTGTGG
>DASZIU010000106.1:0-6973 GCA_035948815.1 Solirubrobacteraceae bacterium
CCCTCGGCGACCCAGGCGCCACCCGGCCCGGCGCCCACAGGCGAGTTCGAGCGACGCAGCTCGCCCGTTGTGGTCAAGGGTGACGGCGGCGGCTTCGAGCTCGACCACGGCCACGTGGTGATCGCGGCGATCACGAGCTGCACGAACACGTCGAACCCCTCGGTGATGATCGGAGCGGGCATCCTCGCGCGCAATGCCGTCGCCCGCGGGCTCCGGGCCAAGCCGTGGGTGAAGACCTCGCTCGCTCCCGGCTCGAAGGTGGTGACCGAATACCTCGACCGCGCGGGGCTCACAGAGCCGCTCGAGCAGCTCGGGTTCAACCTCGTGGGCTACGGCTGCACGACCTGCATCGGAAACTCGGGTCCGTTGTCAGCGGAGATCTCCCAGGCGGTCTCCGAGGCAGACCTCGCCGTCGCCTCCGTGCTGTCCGGCAACCGCAACTTCGAGGGCAGGATCAACCCGGACGTGAAGATGAACTACCTCGCCTCGCCGCCGCTGTGCGTGGCCTATGCGCTCACCGGGACGATGGACATGGACATCGTGGGCGCGCCATTGGGCCAGGACCGCGACGGCAACGACGTCTATCTGAGGGACATCTGGCCGAGCGAGCACGAGATCGCGCAGACGATCGCCGACGCCGTCCGGGCGGATATGTTCCGCAAGAGCTACAGCGAGGTCTTTGCCGGCGATGAGCGCTGGAATGGCCTCGACGTCCCGGCCGGCGAGCGCTTCGCCTGGGACGAGAGCTCCACATATGTCCGCCTGCCTCCCTACTTCAAGGATATGCCCCGCGAGCCCGAGCCCGTGCGAGACGTGCATGGGGCTCGAGTGCTGGCGCTGCTCGGCGACAGCGTCACGACCGACCACATCTCTCCCGCCGGCGCGATCAAGCGCGACGGTCCCGCGGGCGAGTACCTCCAGAGCCTCGGCGTGGCGCCGAAGGACTTCAACTCCTACGGCTCGCGGCGGGGTAATCACGAGGTGATGATGCGGGGCACGTTCGCCAACATCCGGCTGCGGAACCTGATCGGCGGCGGCCCTGCGCTTCCCGAGGGAGGCGTCACGCGGCATCTGCGCGCGTCGCCCGACGGCTCGGGCGACGGAGGTCTCCTCTCCGAGGAGATGCCGATCTACGATGCCGCGATGCGCTACATGCAGGAAGGCGTCGACCTCGTCGTACTCGCCGGCAAGGAGTACGGGTCAGGGTCGTCGCGCGACTGGGCGGCCAAGGGGACGAGTCTGCTGGGCGTCCGCGCCGTGATCGTCGAGAGCTTCGAGCGCATCCACCGCTCAAACCTGGTCGGCATGGGGGTCCTGCCGCTGCAGTTCCCGGAGGGCCAGAGCGCGCGCTCGCTCGGCCTGACGGGCGAGGAGCTGTTCACGATCACGGGGCTGGAGGAGGCGATGGCCGACGGTGGAGCGGCGCCGCGTGAGGTACATGTCCGCGCCGAGCGTGCCGGCGCCGAGCCGGTGGAGTTCGAGGCCCGCGTGAGGATCGACACGCCCCGCGAGGCGGAGTACTTCCGCAACGGGGGAATCCTCCAGTACGTCCTGCGACAACTTCAGGCCGCGTGAGCGGGGAGTCGGGCACCTCGGCGCCGGCGGACAGCGCCGCCGGCGTCCCAGACGTCCTGCGCCAGCTGCTCACCGCGCGCGGGCCCTCCGGCTATGAGACGGCGCCCGCGCAGGTCTGGCGAGAGGCCGCGAGCGGCTTCGCCGAGGTGAGCACCGACGCCATCGGCAGCACCGTGGCACGGCTCGCGCCCAGGCACGGCGACGAGGCGGCAGCCAGGCGGCTGATCGTCATGGGGCACATCGACGAGATCGGGCTGATCGTCACGCACATCGACGACGAGGGCTACCTGTGGTTTCGCCCCGTCGGCGGGTGGGACGCGCAGATACTCGTCGGCCAGCGGGTCGTGCTGGACACGCTCGGGGGTCCGGTCGCCGGCGTCGTCGGCCGCAAGCCGATCCACCTGCTGCAGGACGAGGACCGCAAGAAGGTGGCCGAGCTCCGCGACCTGCACATCGACATCGGCGCCCGCGACGGTGAGCAGGCCCGTGAGCGCGTGCGGATCGGGGACGTGGCCGTGATCGACGCCCAGCCCGTCGAGCTTCCCAACGGCCGCCTCACCTCGCGTGCGCTCGACAACCGGCTCGGCGCGTTCGTGGCTTTGGAGGCAGCGCGGCTCGTGGCCGAGGCCGAGGGGTCGCAGTGGGAGCTCGCCGCCGTAGCCGCGGTCCAGGAGGAGACGACCTTCGGTGGCTCGCGCACGAGCGCATTCGCGCTCGCGCCCGACGCGGCGATCGTCGTCGACGTCACACATGCGACCGACGCACCCGGTATCGACGTCAAGGAGGCCGGCAAGCACGAGCTCGGCTCCGGACCTGTGATCAGCCGGGGCTCGACGCTCAACCACGCGCTGTTCGACCTCCTGCGCGAGACCGCGGAGGCCGAGAAGATCCCGTTCACGATCCAGGCTTCGGGGCGCGCGACCGGAACCGACGCCGACGCGATCCATCTCACCCGCGGTGGGATTCCGACGGCGCTCGTCTCGATTCCGCTGCGCTACATGCACTCCCCCGTCGAACTGGTCCAGCTCGACGACGTGCTCGCGTCCGCGCGTCTGATCGCGGCGTTGGCGCTGCGGTTGACCCCCGACACGAGCTTCGCCCGCTAGGGGCGCCCACGTCCTCCCGGGAGGCTCGAATTCAGCTCGCCGCGTCGAGCTCGGTCATCGGGACGATCTTGTACGCCTCGCCCGGTGCTCCGCCCAGCGCCAGCAGCCGCAGGCCGTCGGGGCCCGCGTAGACCTTGCGCCTGCAGTCCGCACCGACGCGCACGAAAGTGTCGCCGTCGAGCTCCACGCGCTCGCCTTCGATCTCGATCCAGCCCGAGCCGCCGATCGCCAGGAAGACCTCCTCCTGGCCGCTCTCGGCATGGTCGTGCTCGGGGTAGTCCTCATAGCTCGGCGGAAGCTGGATGACCTGCATGCCGAACGCCGTCACACCGAGCTCGGCTCGCGCCTTCACGAAGCCGCCGCCGAAGCCCGCCTGCATCTCGCCGAGCCGCTTCACCGTGTAGTCAGCCATCGCGCGAACCCTAACGCACCGGGATCAAGATCGCCAGCTGGCGTGACTGGGCCAGCACCGTGCCGTCCTGCGCCCAGATCACGCCGCTCTCATCGAAGAAGCCTTCGTGCGCGAGACGCGTGCGAAAGCGCGCCAGGCACAGCTCGTCGCGGTCGGGGTCGGGCGTGCGCGGCGTCGTCGTGCGGAAGTGGATCGTCAGGTCGATCGTCGGCGCCACGACCCGCTGGTCCTCGCGCAGCCGCACGAACGGAGGCGGGAAGAGCGCGTCGCTGAAGAACGCGAGCGACAGGGCGTCGATCGGACGCGGTTCGGCGAGCCCGAGCCAGCCGCCGATCTCCATCGGCTGCTCGCTGGCGGCGAACGGCCGCCCGCCGATCCGCGGCTGCATCACAAGATGCCTGGTGAACGGCGGCGCCCCGAGCTTCTCGAGCGTCCCGGCCTCGCGCGTCGGATCGGGGCCCGGTACGTTCGGCATCTTCAGGTCGGAGATCTCCGGAGCGCTCCAGGGGACCGAGAAGGCGGAGAGGACGAGCGCGATCAGCCTCCCGTCCTGCTCCATGCGCGCCGAGAGCGTGCTCAGGGAGCGTCCCTGTCGCTCAACCCAGGTGTGGATGCTCACGGGCCCGGGCTCTGGCGCGCGGGGGTAGTGGACGGTGAGCGAGCGAGGCGAGCGGCCGGCATCGCCGACGGTGTCGAGCAGCGCCCGCAGCAGCATCGCCGCGATATAGCCGCCGTGCGGGCCGCGGCCGGCGCGCCAGTCGGGGGAGACCTCGGCGGCATAGACGAGCTCCTCATCGTGCCCCCGCTCACGGCGCACGGCAGTGTCCCTGTCGAACACGCCGGGCTGCGGCGCGACGGTCTCAGCCACGCACGAGCCGCTTGTAGGTGATGCGGTGAGGGCGCTCGGCGGCCGCGCCGAGCACGGACCGTCGATGCTCCTCGTATGCCTCGAAGTTGCCCTCGAACCAGGTGACCTGGGAGTCGCCCTCGAAGGCGAGCACGTGCGTCGCGATCCGGTCCAGGAACCAGCGGTCGTGGGAGATGACCACGGCGCAGCCGGGGAATTCGAGCAGCGCCTCCTCGAGCGCCCGCAGCGTGTCGACGTCGAGATCGTTCGTGGGCTCGTCGAGCAGCAGCAGGTTGCCGCCACTTCGCAGAAGCTTCGCGAGGTGCACTCGGTTGCGCTCGCCGCCGGAGAGATCGCCGATCCGGGCCTGCTGGTCGGTGCCCTTGAAGTTGAAGCCGGCCGTGTACTGGCGCGAGTTGACGACCCGGTCGCCGATCTGCAACTGGTCGAGCCCGTCGGAGATCTCCTCCCAGACCGTCTTGCGGGGGTCGAGCGCGTCGCGTGACTGGTCGACGTAAGCCAGCTGGACCGTCTCGCCGAGCTCGAGCTTCCCTGTGTCGGGAGCCTCCTCCCCGGTGATCATCCGGAACAGCGTCGTCTTGCCCGCGCCGTTCGCGCCGATCACCCCGACGATGCCAGCGCGGGGCAGGTCGAAGGACAACGACTCGATCAGGAGCCTGTCGCCGAAGCCCTTTGAGAGGTCGGTCGCGGTCAGCACCTTCTCGCCGAGCCGGGGGCCCGGAGGAATGTGGATCTGGACGTCCTCGAGCTTTACGTTGCGCTCCTCGGCGATCAGCTCCTCGTAGCGGGCCAACCGGGCCTTGGACTTCGTGCGTTTGCCCTTCGGGTTCGTGCGCACCCAGTCGAGCTCGGCGGCGATCGTGCGCTGTCGAGCCTTATCCGAGCGCTCTTCCTGACCCAGGCGCGCCTGCTTCTGCTCCAGCCAGCTCGAGTAGTTGCCCTGATAGGGGATGCCACGGCCACGGTCGAGCTCGAGGATCCAACCGGCGACGTTGTCGAGGAAGTAGCGGTCATGCGTGACGGCGACGATCGTGCCCTTGTACTCGGCCAGGTGCTGCTCGAGCCAGGCCACCGACTCGGCGTCGAGGTGGTTGGTCGGCTCGTCGAGCAGCAGCAGGTCGGGAGCCCGCAGAAGCAGCCGGCAGAGGGCAACCCGGCGGCGCTCGCCGCCCGAGAGGATGCTGACGTCCGCGTCGGGCGGTGGCAACCGCAGCGCGTCCATCGCGTATTCGAGCTGCGTGTCGAGGTTCCAGGCGTCTGCCGCTTCGATCTTCGCCTGGAGCTCGCCGAACTCATCGGCTGTCTCATCGGAGTAGTTCGCCGCCAGTTCGTTGAAGCGGTCGAGCAGCGCCTTGGTCTCGGCGACCGCCTCCTCGACGTTGCCCCTCACGTCCTTGCTCTCGTCGAGCCGGGGCTCCTGCTCGAGCATCCCGACACTCGCCCCCGGTGCGAGCGCGGCCTCGCCGCGGTACTCCTGGTCGGCACCGGCCATGATCCGCAACAGCGTCGACTTGCCGGCGCCGTTGTAGCCGAGGACGCCGATCTTCGCGCCCGGGAAGAACGCGAGCGTGATGTCTTGGAGAACCGTCTTCTCAGGCGGGTGAAGCCTCGACAGGCGGTGCATCGTGAAGATGTACTGAGACGACATTTGCAGGGCAGGATAGGAGGTCGGGAAGCTCGCTAACGTTGTCGAGATATGCCCACGACGGTCCTCGACATAGAGCAGCACCTGCTCCTCCTGGAGCTCGAGGCGCCGTTCGACAAGCGCGACGTCCAGCTTGCGCGGCGCCGGATGGCCAAGCGCTGGCACCCCGACGTCGCGCCCGCGGGACGCCAGTTCGAGCACGAGCGTCACCTGAAGGCGATCAACGAGGCTGCCGATCAGCTCGAGCGCATTGCCGAAGGCTCGCGCGGCGGAAGGGTCTCGCGCAACGCGGTCAAAGTCAGCGCCGCGGCGGCGCGGCGCGAGCGCGAAGAGGCGGGCCGGCGCGCCTACGAAGCCGAGCAGCGCGCCAGGGAGCACGCGCAGGAACGCGCCAAGCACGATCCGTTCGGAAGCCGCGTTCCCGACCACTCGGTCGTCCACCGCTACGCGCGCTGCCTGTCCTATCCGGAGTGGGGGGTGGGTACCGTCGAAGGGATCTACTTCACGACGGACCCCGAGGGAGACGGCGAGGATGTACAGCAGTGGGCGCGGGTGCGCTTCAGCCACGGCATCCGCACGGTGCCCGCGGGCAGCATGCGCTTCGTCGACTTCTCCAAACCCGACCCGGCCGAGGAGCGCGTCGAGCGCTTCCTCATCGCCGCCCAGCGCGCGATGGCCGAGGGCGAGTACCTGCTTGCCGCTCAGCGCCTGATCTACGCCCGCGACGCGGAGCCGAGGAACGTCGCCGTGCTGAGGCTGATGACGCTCGCCTTCTGGCAGGCCGGCAAGCTCGATGAGGCTGCCCGGGCAGTGCGCGACTGGGCCCGCGTCGACGGCGCGCGTCCAGCGGCGCACCGCTTCGCGGCCCGCATCTATGAAGACATGGGAGCCGTGGATCTGGCCGCGGAGGCGGCCGAGCGTGCGGCCACGCGGGGGCCCGCCGACGCGGGAGCCTGGGAGCGACTGGGCCGGCTGCGTTTGCGGCTGATGGACCGCGAGGGGGCCCTCGGAGCGCTCAGGCGCGCGCTCGCGCTCGGTGCCGGCGATGAGGTCCACGACCTGGTCGTCCAGGCCCTCGCGATCGAACCGCATGCCGTGCAGGCCGCTCACTGACCCGGGCGACGCTCCGGGGCCGCCGACTCGTTAAAGGATGTTGACCGCCCGAGAGACGATCAGCCCGATCGTCACGAGCGAGACGAGCGACTGGATGCCCATGACGCTCTTGGCCATGGGCGTCAGCGGCATCGTGTCGGTGGGTGAGAACGCGGCGGCGTTCGTCAGGGAGACGTAGGCGTAGTCGATGAACTGCGGGCGCCAGTTCAGCGGGAAGACGCGGTCGTCGTTCATCTGAGGGAAGTTGTAGTCCG
>DASZIU010000107.1:0-5699 GCA_035948815.1 Solirubrobacteraceae bacterium
GATAAAAACCTCGCCGGGTGGCGAAAGGGGCCCGGCGGCTGGCGCCACTGGGATTGAGTTGGCGGAATGGTTCAGTAAGTGTGGAACCCGCGCCCGCTCTTGCGCCCGAGCGCACCTTCCGCGACTAGCTGCCCCAAGCGGGGCGGCACCGCCTCGCCGATCGTTTCGCCGATGGTCTTGGAGACGTCGAGGCCCACGAGGTCAAGCAGCGCGAGTGGCCCCATGGGGTGCCCGGCGCCGAGTCTCATGCAGGCGTCCAGGTCGGATGGATCCATACCGGTCTCTTCCGCCAGGCGCACGGCGCTGAAGAGGTAGGGGAAGAGCAGCCGATTGACCACGAAACCCGGAACATCGGGGACCTCTACTGGGGTCTTCTCGAATGCCTCGCACAGCTCCAGTGCGCTTCGGCGGGTGTCCTCGCTCGCCTCCTCTACGAACACCAGCTCGACGAGTTGCATCTTGGTGACGGGGTTGAAGACGTGCAGCCCCACGAAGCGGTCGGGACGTCCGCTCGCCTGCGCGAGCGCGGCGACGGAAAGGGACGAGGTGGTGCTCGCGAGGATCGTGTCTGGGCCGACGATCGCGTCCAGCTCCCCGAGCAGGGCGGCCTTGACGTCGAAGTCCTCGACGACGGCCTCGACAACGAAGGTCGCCTGCGCGAGCGCGGCCGGGTCGGTCACGACCTGCACGTGCTCCGGATCCACTTCCGCGCCGAGCTTTGAGAGCGTCTGCTCGACCCGCTGGCTGGCGCGCTCGGCCGAGCTCTGCGAGCGTGCCAGCAGCAGCACCGGCCCGTGATGCGCCGCCGTCGCGGCGAGGCCGCAGGCGATCGCGCCGCTGCCCGCGACGGCGAGACGTTTACTGGGTGGGCTCGACTGCTCCATGGCGTTCACCGGCGCTCAGAGGATTGACTGACCAGTCAATCTAGCTTCCTCGAGGCGGTAGAGTACGGGGTCCAGGGTCCGGGCATGCTCCAGACGCCCCCAGCTCTCGAAGGCGCGAGGCGCGCGGGAATCCGGTCCTCTCCGTAAAAGCCGGGCAACAGACCGTAGGAGGACTCCTGAAATGAGGCAACCAGAGGGCCGCGAAGTCGTCATCGTAGAGGCCGTGCGCACGCCGATCGGGCGCGGTCACCGTGAGAAGGGCTACTACAAGGACACCCACCCGAACACCTTGCTGGCGAAGTGCTACACGGAGGTGATCGAGCGCTCGGGCGTCGAGGCAGCTGAGGTCGAGGACGTGATCGCCGGGTGCGTGCAGCAGTTCGGCGAGCAGGGCTTCAACATCGCCCGCAACGCCTGGCTGCAGGCGGGCCTTCCGATCGAGACTCCCGGTACCACGGTGGATCGCCAGTGCGGCTCCGCCCAGCAGGCCGTCAACTTCTCCGCCGCGCTGATCGCCGCGGGCGTGCACGACGCGATGATCGGCTCGGGCGTCGAGCACATGGGGCATCTGCCGTTCGCGGCCGGGATGAAGACCCAGGAGGACTTCGGCTATGCGTTCACGCCCGAGCTGATGGCCAAGCACAACATCGTCGGCCAGGGGCTCGGGGCGGAGATGATCGCCGACCAGTGGGAGATCCCGCGCTCCGAGCTCGACGAGCTGGCGGTGCGCTCGCACCGGCTCGCCCACCAGGCGACCGAGGAGGGCCGCTTCGAGCGTGAGATCGTGCCGATGTCGGTCAACGGCGACGAGTTCGTGACCGACCAGGGCATCCGCCCCGACACGAGCCTCGAGGCGCTCTCGCAGCTGAAGCCCGCCTTCAAGCCGGACGGCAAGATCACCGCCGGCAACGCCTCGCAGATCTCAGACGGCGCGGCGGCCGTGCTGCTGATGTCCGGCGAGAAGGCGAAGGCGCTCGGCATGCGGCCGCGGGCGCGGATCGTCGACCAGACGACCGTCGGCTGCGACCCGGTGAAAATGCTCGAGGGTCCGATTCCGGCGACCCGCAAAATCCTCGAGCGCAACGGGATGCAGATCGGCGACATCGACCTGATCGAGATCAACGAGGCGTTCGCCCCCGTCGTCGCGGCCTGGCGGCGCGAGCTCGACCCCGACATGGATCGCGTCAACGTCAACGGCGGCGCCATGGCGCTCGGCCACCCGCTCGGGTCAACCGGCGCGCGGCTGATCACCACGCTGCTGCACGAGCTCGAGCGCTCTGACAAGGAGATCGGCTTCGTGACGATGTGCTGCGGCGGCGGCCTGGGTACGGCCACGCTGATCCAGCGCGTCTGACGCTCAGCCTTTTGGCCCGCCTCCCGTCCAGTTCACCGCGACGGGGGGCAGGGCCAGCAGGGCCGCCCACGTGGGCCCGTCGGTGACGCCGCTGGGTTCGATCCCGTGGGCGCTCTGGAAGGCCTTCAGGTTGGCCGTCGTCTGGGCGGCGAAGTTGCCCGTCGTCGGCTGCGTCGGGATCGCGCTGGCGAGGTGCTCCTGCATCCACAGGACCTGATCGCCTTTGCCGCCGCTCGAGAGCTGCGGATAGGTGGTGTTCGGCGTCACCGTCGCGAGCGGCGCGAGGGGCGCCGCGAGCGCGTTCCAGCCGCCCGAGGAGGTCTCCTGCCAGTCCCAGAAGCTGAGGCCGCTCGCGCCGTAGGTGACGGCCTCCTCCCGGAAGCGGATCAGCTCGGAGGCCGAGGGGCTTTCATAGGTCTGGCCGAGGGGGAAGATCGGGCGGCCGTACATCCGGTTGCCGATATAGGTGTTTGCGTAGACGGTGTCGATCGAGACGCCGATCGCCTTCCAGTACATCTGCGGGGCGTTGTACTGGGCGCCCCCGGGACCGAGGAAGACCGAGTAGGGCTCGGCGGGGTGATAGGAGACGTAGGGGAAGGAGGCCAGCCCCAGCGGGTAGCTCGGGCCGAGTTTCGCGCGCAGGGCGTTGATGTAGGTCTGGGCGGCCGCGTAGCGGCCTTCGTACTCGGCCTCGGCGTCGATCACAAGGCAGTCGGCGCCGTTCACGGCCGCGCGCGCCCCCAGTTCGGCCTCCCCCGCGGGGTTCGTCCCGTAGACGTACTGCCAGGCACACGCCTTCAGCCCGTTCGCATGCAGCTGCTGCACGAGCGCGGGCGAGAACTGGCTCCAGTAGTTCTGCGAGCCGTCCGAGCTCTTGATGAACAGCGTCGTGACGCCGGCCGCGTGTGCCCGCGCGATGATCGCCGGGAGGTTCCCGCCGTTGGACTGGCTGATGTACCAGATCCACATCCCCTGACCTTCGAAGCCGGTTCCGCTGATCGCCCCGCCCGTCACCGTCACTGGCACGGGCGGCTTCGGGGGCGGTTTGACGAGGCGGTGGTAGACGGAGATCGGGCCGAAGGACCCGGTGTGGCGGGTCGAGCTGATGAACACCATGATCCGTCCGGAGTGGGCGAGGCTCGGAACCGTGACGACGAGCCCCAGGGCGGTGCGGCGCAGCCGCGATCCGGGCGAGGTCCGGCTCACGCGGGCGCCCCACGAGCGCGGGAAGACGACGACCATCCCGGGCTGCAGGCCGCTGCCGCGCACGAGCAACGTTCCCCCCAGCGAGACGTGGTGGGGGTTGCCCGTGCACTGTTCTGCGGGCACGCAGCTGGCCCCAGTGATGCGGACCGCCGGGGCGCGCGCCGTCGCGCCGCCGGTCTTGCTCCTCGACGCTCCGGGCCGCGCGCTCGGGATGGGTGTGGGCGGCGTCGTCGAGCCGCCCGCGGGCGCGCCGGCGAGCGTCCCGCCGGGACTCGCCGCCCCAGCCGGGTTCGCGCCGACCACGGACGCGCACAGCGCGACCGCCGCCGCTGTCGCGACGGGCAACCGGGATCGCTTGTGGGCGCGCGCGTTCGCCAACGTTCTCCTCAGCGCCGAACGAAACTCGAAATCGCGCCGGGCGGCCCCATGACCCCGTCGGCGCGGACGGACGTTACCCGTCTAAGGGTGGCAAACCTAGCTTCGGTATGGAAGTTGCGCCCTCACTGCCTCAGCCCCAGCGAAAGCCGACGTCGGCCGCGGCCGGGGGGAGCGGGCTCGAGGGAAGTCCGGGCGCGGCGCTCGGCAGGTTGAAGCCCGTCGGCGCGACGTCGTTGGGCGCGTCGGCGTGAAAGAGCGAGGCAAGGTACTGGATCTGCCCACGCCCGACGCCGAGCTCGAACTGCCCGCCGCCGTAGTTGCCGATCCCGCGCTCGGCGCAGTAGTCGTAGGCGTCGAGGAGGCTCTTCAGCCCGCCGAGGCGGGAGGGCTTGATGTTCACCATCCGCGGCGCGAACGGCAGCGCCTCGATGTCCTGGATCGAATGTATGACCGCGTCCCACGAGAACCGTTCGCGGTGAGGCTCGAGCACCGCTTCGGTCTCCGGGGTGAGAGCCGGATCCTCGATCCACGCGTCGGGAAACGCCTCCACCACGCGTCTGTAGAGGACCGGGTCCGCGGGCTGGTCGACGATCGAGCCCGAGTAATAGCCCTTGAAGTCGACCGACTCGACGGCCCCCGTCGCGACCAGCTGGGCCACCAGCTCCTGATCCCAGGAGCTCGTCGGGTCGAGCTTGAAGCGCAGTGTCGGATAGAGCTCGAGGCGACTGGCGAGCGGCTCGATCGTGGGCGGCTCGCCGAGCCTCAGCGAGACGACGAACCGCACCGCTCCCGGCGCTCGCCCGATCGCGTCCGCCAGCGATATGCGCGACTGTCGCAGCGCGAGATCGAGCGCCGCGGACTCATATGCCCACGTGCGGTAGAGCTGGGAGACCTCTCGCTCGGGCGTGCTCGGAAACAGCTCGAGCCCCGCGAGACGCTCCGCGAAGGAGCCGAGCGTGAAGCGTCCCGCGAGCGCCAGCGTCGGTCCCGCGGCCTGAAGGATCTCGTGGTCGACGGCATCGTAGGTCACGTCCTCGCCGAGCCCCTCCTCGCCTGCGCCGCGCAGGTGGATGACCGTGGTCTTGCGCTCGAACTCGCTCGAGACCGTCGCCTGGAGCGCCTCGAGCGAGTAGTCCTCGATCTCGACCGGGAGCCCCGCGAGCCTCTCCCAGGTGCTCAAGCGCGGGCCTCGTCTTCGAGGCGGCTCACGAGCTCGTCCAGCCGCAGCTCCTGCAGAGCGTCGCCGACGGCGGCCAGCTGCTGGGCGCAGAGCTCGATCAGCGACTTCCCCTCGCTCACGAGCGCGAGCGTCTCGTTCAGGCTGGCCTCGCCGGAGTCGAGCCGCCTGATGATCTCTTCAACGCGAGCGGCCGCCGCCTCGTAGGTCTGTGGGTCGGCCGTCGGAGCCGAGCTCTCCGCGGGCTCCCCGCCGGCGCCCTCCTGCAACTCGTTCCCGCTCATTCTCCCGTGAGCCTCGCGGTGAGCTCGTCGTCGGCGAAGCGCAGGCGCAGCGCCGCCTGCTCGCGAGCAGACGCGGCAGTGGGCAGCGGCTCCCCGTCGGGCGAAAGCGCCAGGACGTAGCCGCGCTCGAGCGTCCGCTGGGGCTCATGTCCGGCGAGCGCGAGCGCGAGCCGCTCGAGCTCTCGTGGACGGCGCTCGCGACAGTCGAGCAGCGCCGAGCTCGCCTTGCGCTCGAGCACGAGCGCGCGCCGCACGCTCAGCCCCTGCTCGGCCTGCAGCCGCCGTCGGCATGCCGCCCGGACCTCGCGGATCTGCTGATGCAGACGCGAGCGCTGGCGATCGAGATGCGCCGACGGTGCGCGCGAGAGCCCCGCCAGCGTCCTCGCGCGCGCCAGCACGGCGCGCCGCCCGTGGTC
>DASZIU010000108.1:0-12051 GCA_035948815.1 Solirubrobacteraceae bacterium
AAGCTGTCCTCGCCGCCGGCGACGCGGATCGCGCGGCTGACGTAGTCGCTGTCGCCGACGCGCGCGACCTCGGGGGTCGGGCCGCCCTCGCCGTGCGTGCAGTCGAAGCACTCGAAGTCCGACACGATCGCGCACGCGAGCACGCCGCCCGGTCGCAGGTGCGCGCGTGCGCGATGCATGAACGCGGCGCGTCCGTCCGGTCCGCCGAGCAGCTGTACGGTCTGCATCGGCACCAGGCACAGGCCGAAGTCGGCGCGCCCCAGCGCGAGCGTTCGTGCGTCGGCGCAGACGACCTCAACGTCCATTCCGCTCGCCCGGGCGCCGAGGGCTCTGAGCAGGCGGCTGTCGAGGTCCACCGCCGTCACCCGGTGCCCCGCTTGTGCGAGCGCGAGCGTCACGCGCCCGCTGCCTGCTCCGATCTCGAGGAGTGGGTCGGCCGGCGAGCGGCCGTCGGCCGCACCGGCGAGCTCGAGCCACAGCGGAAGGTCGGCCGTGTAGCCGCCGCACTCCAGGTCATGCCAGATGACCTCGCGCTCGGCGGTGCCGCGGGTCCCGCCCGTGCTCACGCCCATGCGCTGAGCGCCTCCCCGCGCGCCACGAGCAGCTCTCGCAGGGCGAGCATCGCCGTGTAGGTCGGCAGGGCGTACAGCGGCGCATCGCCGGCGCCACGATCGGCGGCGGCCTCGCGCAGGGCGCGGGCCAGGTCGCCCTCGACGTGGATCCTGTCCGTGTCGACGCCGGCGTACTTGAACCGCACCGCAAGCTCGGCGGCGCGCGTGCCGCTGCACGTCACCCGCCGGATCCGCCCGGCGAGCAGCTCGAAGTCGGCGTCCCAGATCCAGGAGACGTCGCGGCCGTCGGCGATGTTGTCGTTGAGCACCCCGAGCACGTCGTGCTCGCCGGGCTCGAGCGTCAGCGTGCGCAGGACCTCGTTGGCTCCGGCAGGGTTCTTCACCAGCAGGATCCGCAGCTCGCGCCGGGTCTGCGAGCCGGCCCCGTCCGGGGACAGCAGCACCGACTCGGCACGGCCGAAGGCGGCCCGCGTCGCGGAGAGGCCGTCGACGATGTGTCCGAGAGGGACCTCGAGCGCGTGCGCGAGCGCGGCAGCGGCGAGCGCGTTGTAGACGTTGTAGAGGCCGGGGAGCGCGAGCCGGACCTGCGCCGCTCCGGCGGGTGTGTGCAGCGTGAATCGGGCGGAGCGCACGCCTTCGAGCTCGACATCGCTCGCCGTGACCGCGGGCGCCGGTCGTGCCTGACCGCAGCTCTCGCAGTGGTAGTGCCCCTGGTGGCCGAGGTAGATCGCGTCGAACACGTACGGCGCTCCGCAGCGGCGGCAGTGCTTCGCATCGGCCGCGTGGGCCATGCCGGGCATCGCCAGCGAGTCGTCCTCGACGCCGAAGTACAGCGCCGAGGGGCCCTCCCGACCGAGATCGGCGACCTGCGGATCGTCGGCGTTCAGCACGAGCGCCGCGTCGGAGCTGGCGAGGGCCTCATTCCAGCGCTCGCTGATCGTCTCGAGCTCGCCGTAGCGGTCGAGCTGGTCGCGGAACAGGTTCGAGAGCAGGATCGCCCGCGGGTGAAGCTGCTCGGCGAGCGAGGCTACCCAGAACTCGTCGACCTCGAACAGGCCGAGCTCGCCGTCGATCGCACCGCGCGGTCGCGCCGCATCGAGCAGCGTCGTCGCGATCCCGCCCTCCATGTTCGCTCCCGCCTGGTTGTGCACGAGGCGCAGCCCGTCGCGTTCGAAGATGGCCGCCGCCATCGCCGAGGTCGTCGTCTTGCCGTTCGTGCCCGACACCAGCACGCAGCCGCGCGACAGGCGCGCGGCAAGCGCGCCGATCGCGCTGGGCTCGAGGCGCATCAGCACCCTTCCCGGCACGCTGGTCGCGCCACCGCCCTGAAGGCGCGAGAGCGCGCCCACGGCCCGCGCGAGCGCGAGCTTCGGCGCGAGCGCCGCAGCCATCAGGGTCCCACCGGCGACTCGTCGCCGGTGGCCGCCGGCTCCGCGGCTGCGGGGTGGGGCGTCGCGAACGCCGGGCGCTCCTGGGCCGTCAGCGGCACGAGCACGTTCACGGCGCCGGGGACCGCGCGCACCCGCAATGGAAGCTCGCCGATCGGATCGCCGTCGGCATACATCGTGAACGGACGGTCCGCCGAGATCTCGACCTCCCTCGCGCGAAACACGCGCACCGAGGGCAGCTCGACGTGGGTTCCCTTGAAGACCCTCGGCAGCACGCGGGTCAGAAAGCGCATGCGGCTCATGTCCTCCAGCACGATGATCTCGAGCAGGCCGTCGTCGAGCAGCGCGTCGGGAGCGGCGAACATGCCACCTCCATATGCCTTGGAGTTCGCCGCGCCGACCGAGTAGCCCGTGAACGTGTGCCGCTCCCCGGGCGGGTCCAGCTCGATCACGAACGTCGCGGGGCGCCAGGCGGCGAGCGCGCGAAGCGCGCCGTAGGCGTAGACCAGCGCCCCCATCCAGCGCGGCGCCTCGTTGGCGATCCGGTTCGCATCGCTGTCGAAGCCGACGGAGGCGATGCCGACGAATCCGCGGCCGCCGACCTCTCCCATGTCGACGGGGCGCGGTGACCCCTCCGCGACCGTGGCGCACGCCGCGGCGGGATCCTGGGAGATCCCGAGCACGCGGGCGAAATCGTTGCCGCGCCCACCGGGGAGGATCCCGAGCACGGCGCCGGGGATCTGCCGCATGGCGTCGGCGATCGCACCCACCATGCCATCGCCGCTGAGCGCGACCACCGTCTCGCCCCGCCCGGCTGCGTCCTGCGCGAGCTCGCGGGCATGGTCGAGGTCCCGCGTCTGCACCCGCCGAACGGTGATTCCGCGGTGGCTCAGCGCACGCTCGAGCTCGGGCCCCAGCCGTCCAGCCTTGCCGCCCGCAGCGGCGGGGTTGACGATCAGGCAGACCGGCGAAGCCATACGCCAAGCGTATTGAGCGATGCCGAGAGCAACAGACCGGGCGTCGTCAGGAAGGCGCGGCGTCGCGCGCGCGATCGCGCCGGCGGCGTCCGACGGCGGCCGCGATGCCGAGCGCGGCGATCACGACGAACAGGCCGAGCAGGACGCTCGGCGCGACGCTCAGCCCGCCGAACGGAAGTGAGATCAGCTCGACGATGCCGGTGCCGACGGCCAGCAGGGCGATGATCAGCAGAAGGATCAGCAGGACCCCCCGGATCCTCGCGAGGATGCCGGCCGAGCCGGGGGGGACGAGCAGTCCCATCGCGCGCAGGGCGAAGAGCTGGCGGCCGCTCGGCGGCGCCTGGCCGAGGCGCTCGACCGCCTCTTTGAGGTCCCCCGCACGGCGTTCGGCGAGCGCCAGCGACGCGTCCGCCATGCGGCGGATCTGCATTCGCTCCTGCGGGCGCGCCGCGGCGATCGCGCGCTGGAAGTAGCCGCGGGCGGCGTCCGCGTCGAAGCGCTCGGAGGCACGCGCTCCGAGGATCGCAAGCGCCGCCGCCTTGAACTTGGTCTCCGCCTGGAGCTCCTCGTCCGAGCGCTGCTCGAGCGCCTGGATGGCCTCGAATGCGCCGCGCTGCTCCATACGGATCTGTCGCTGCTTGGGAGGCACTCCCCGCCATTCTACGGTTTGGATGACCGCCGCGACCGCGGCGCCGGCGCGGCTCGCCGCCGGCGGTCGCAGGCGCTATGCTCGCCGCGTGTCGGGCCGCCGCAGAGCACCCGTAGTCAGTCGCGCTGCTTCGCTGTCGCTGGCCCTGCTCCTCGCCCTCGCGATAGGTGCGCTCAGCTCGCCCGCGGCCCTGTCGGCGACAGGAACAGGCGGCAGCGCGTTCAACGAACTGACCGAAAGCCCGTCGGAATCGAAGAAAGGCGCGACGACGGCGACCACCGCGCGCTCGACGTCGAACACCGAAGCGACCAACTCCCGGTCGCTGATCATCCTGGCGTTGGTGGCCGCCGTCCTGCTGCTCGTGGGAATCGCGTACGTGATCGCACGCGACGCGCGAAAGGTCGCTCCTGTGGCCGAGGCGGAAGCGGCGGGCGGCGTGTCCTCGCGTGACTGGGCCGCAAGGCAGCGCAGGCGCCGCGCCAAGGCAAAGGCGGCCCGCAGGCAGCGCAAGCGAAACCGCTGAGCGACCGGCGGGCCCGGCTCAGTGCGAGGTGCTGACGCGCCGGCGGCTCTGCAGCGCTGTGCGGACCCGCTGCGGCGGTGGGCACGGGGGACTGCCATGCGGGCCGCGGCGTGGCCAGCGCGGCCAGCGCGGCAGGGGCGTTCGGGGGTGCGGGTTGAGCGGGCCGCCCGGCAGCGCCTTGGAGCCGCCGTCCTCTTCAGAGGAGCCGGGCGTGTCCGGCGCCGAGCTCATCGCCTCGTCGTTGCGGAACGGTATCCACAGCATCAGGGCGATGATCGGAAGCTTGATGACTAGCGTGGTGACCAGAAGGATCCAGATCCACAGATGCATCGCTTGCGATGCTACTACTGGCCTGTGCAAGCGCAACCCAACCTCGAGCTGACCGCGCTGGCCGAGGAGATCGCGGGATGCAGGCGATGCGAGCGGCTGGTCGCGTGGCGCGAGGAGGTGGCCCGCGAGCGACGCGCCTCGTTCGCCAACGAGGAGTACTGGGGGCGACCACTACCCGGCTTCGGCGATCCCTCGGCTCGCATCGTCCTGCTCGGCCTGGCACCGGCGGCGCATGGCGCCAACCGCACCGGACGCATGTTCACCGGGGACCGCTCGGGGGATTTCCTGTTCGCCGCGCTTGCTCGATGCGGTCTGGCGAGCCAGTCCACCTCGCGCGCCCGTGACGACGGACTGAGGCTACGCGGCGCGTGGATCAGCGCGGCGGTCCGCTGCGCGCCGCCGGCAAACCGGCCGACCCCCGAGGAGCGCGACGAGTGCCTGCCCTGGAGCGTTCGCGAGCTGCGCCTGCTGGGCAACGTGCGGGTGCTCGTGTGCCTCGGCGCATTCGCCTGGGATGCGGCGCTTCGCCTCGTGGCCGCCGCCGACGGCGCCTGGTCGCCGCCGCGCCCGCGCCCTCGCTTCGGCCACGGAGCGGAGCTCGCGGGGGAGCCCTACTCGCTGATCGGCAGCTACCACCCCAGCCAGCAGAACACGTTCACGGGGCGACTCACGGCGGAGATGATCGACGCCGTCCTGTTGCGCGCGACCGAGCTCGCCACAGCGGACTAGACGCGGGATCTGCTCCCGGCGAGCGCGCCGGCCGCGCGGCGACGCCGGCGCGCAGGGGCTTCGCGCCGCTCGGCTCCGAGGTGCGTGATCAGCTGCTCGGCCGTCAGCGGCCGGGCGATGAGGTATCCCTGAGCCTCGTCGCAGCCGAGCGCGGTGATCCGCTCGAGAATGGCCTCGGTTTCGACCCCCTCCGCCACGACGCGGAGGCTCAGGTGCCGGGCGAAGTCGACCGTGGAGCGCACGATCGCATCGGCGCGAGCGTCGTCGCAGACGGCTGCGACGAACTTCCTGTCGATCTTGATCTCGTTTGCCGGCAGCCGGGCGAGGTAGTCGATCGATGCGTTGCCCGTGCCGAAGTCGTCGATCGACACGCCGATCCCACTGCCGCGAAGTGCGTCCAGGACACGAATCGCCCTCTCCGGATCGACCATCGTGGCGCTCTCGGTCACCTCCAATGTCAGGTGCTGCGCCGGGACGCCGTTGCGCCTCAGCCGCTCGAGGATCTGCGATGGAAGCTCAGGATCGAGCAGGTTGCGCGCTGACAGGTTGACCGACATGTGCAGGTGTATTCCGCGCCGGCGCCATGCCACCATGTCACGCAGAGCGCAGTCGACGACGTGGAGCGTCACCGGGCGCACGAGGGCCGTCTGCTCGATCAGCGGGATGAACTCCAAGGGCGCCAACAGCCCGTGCTCGGGGTGGCGCCAACGCACGAGAGCCTCCACGGCCGTGATCCGTCCCAAAGTGAGGCTCAGCTTGGGCTGGTAGTGCAGCACGAACTCGTCGCGCTCCAGAGCGGCGCGCACCTGGCCGAGCAGGATCAGGCGCGAGGCATCGAAGCTGTCGTGCTCGCGGGAGTAGACCTCGACGCGGCTCAGATGCCCCCTCGCACGTGACAGCGCGATGTCGGCCCGCTGCAGGAGCGTGTCCAGGTCGCCGGCGCGCTCATCCAAGACGGCGACCCCGATGCTCGCCTCCAGGTTCAGCGCGACCGCATCGAGCGCGATCGGGGCCTCGAGGCTCGTCTGCACGCGGCGGGCGGTGTCGAGCGCGCCGTCGGCCCCTTCGCTGCGCGGACAGAGGATCCCGAACTCGTCCGGGCCCAGCCGCGCGATGAGCGTGTCGGCGCCCAGCTCCTCGCGCAGCCGTTCGGCGACCTCGCAGAGCACGCGGTCGCCCATCTGGTTGCCGAGCGTGTTGTTGATCTGCCTGAACCCGTCGAGGTCCATCACCAGGATCGCCGGCGCGCCCGCTCTCGAGCCGTCACGGTGGGCGGCACGGGCAAGCCTCTCGAGGAACAGCGTCCGGTTCGGAAGGCCCGTGAGCTGGTCGTAACGGGCGAGCCGGTCGTTCTCCTCGGCCTGGCGTCGCAGGCGGCGCGAGGCGCGCGAGACGATCCGGTAGACCGCGGCCCACAGAAGCGCGAGCCCGATCGCCACGAGCATCGCGATCGTTCGCTTCTCGCGGCTCACCTCAGCGGCGATCGGCGAGTAGCTGAAGTACATCTCGAACGCCCCCGCCGGCGGACCCCTTGAGGAGAATCGCAGCGGGACGTAGGCCTCGACGAGCTGCCCCAGGCCCACCTCGCTGGCGTTCTCGCCGTGCGGGCTCGGAGTGAGGATCCTGGCGGGTTGCGGACTGCCGGCGAGTGCACTGCGGAGCTCGGAGCTTGGTGGGTAGGTGTGGCCGATCAGGCTGTGGTCGTCGGAGTAGATCGCCCGGTCCTGCATGTTCCAGATCTTCAGGCGAACCAGGCTGGACGACGTCGAGCGGGTGTTCAGCTGCGAGTCGAGGCTCTTGACCGCCGCCGCGCTGAGGCCGTAGTGGAGCGCGTGGGCGGACAGGCGGGGCTGGATCCCGATCTTCGCGATCAGGGCTATGGACCGGCTGGCGTCTGCGAGGCTGCGCGCGTCGATCTGGGCCTGAAGCACGCGCGCGAGCACGAAGCCCAATGCGACGATCGGGATCAGGCTCATGAGCGCGACCTGTTGGGTCAGGCTCAGCCGTCGGGCGAGGCCTCGGACCACCGTAAGCAGGCGCATGGAATTCCGGTTCGTCCTGACGAGCGCAGACCTGGAGTGCCGGGACCCGGTTTCCGACAAGAGAGCTACGCGAATCGCCGGGCCGTGAGCCACACCGCGCGGCGCGGGGGAGGGGCTAGCCTGCGACGGCCGCGCGGGCGGCGGCGCGCTGGCGCGCGGCCCTGACGGCCGCGGTCAGCGTGTCGATGTCGTAGGCGCTCTGGTAGCGGCGCCCGTTGATGAAGAAGGACGGTGTGCCCGAGACGCCGCTTTCGTCGGCGGTCGAGACGTCCTCGGCGATGCGGGGCGCGTAAATGTGGCGGCGCAGCTCGTCCCAGAAGCGATCCATGTCGAGCCCGAGCTCCTCGGCGTAATGCCCGAGATCCTTCGGCGAGAGCTCGTCCTGGTGGGTCAGCAGCGCGCCGTAGTACTCCCAGAACTTGCCCTGTGCCGCAGCCGCCTCCGAGGCCTCGGCCGCGAGCTGCGCGTTGTTGTGCACGTCGGTGAGCGGCAGATGGCGCCAGACGTAGCGGACGTCGTCGCCGAACGAGCTGAGCAGCTCGCGGATCACGGACTCGGCCTGGCCGCAGTACGGGCACTGGAAGTCGCCGTACTCGACAAGCGTCACGGGCGCATCGTCCGGTCCGCGCGTGTGGTCTCGCTCGGAGTCCACGTCTTCTGAGAGGTCGAGGATGTCCTCGGGGGTCGCGCCGATCTGCCGCGCGCGCAGCGGTGCCGGCAGCCGTTTGACGCCACGGAAGACGCCCCATGCGAGGAGCGTCGCGAAGATCACCGACCCGATCGCGCCGAGCTTGGCCTGGTCGAGCCGCTCGCCGTGGAAGGCAAGGCTCGAGACGAGCAGCGAGACGGTGAACCCGATCCCCGCGACGGTCGCCCCGCCCGCGAGCACCGGCCAGCTGAGGATCGGGCGCAGGTGTCCAAGGCGGGGGCGCGACGCCAGCCATGAGACGCCAAAGATTCCGACCGGCTTGCCGACGACATAGCCGACCAGGATGCCCAGCGTGATCGGCGAGGTGATCGAGTCTTCGAGCAGGCGCCCGGTCACGTGGACGCCCGCGTTGGCGAGGGCGAACAGCGGGACGATCACGTAGCTCGTCCACGGGTGCAGGCCGTACTGCAAGCGTTCGTTGAGCGAGATCGCCGAGCGCACGCCGACCTGCGCCTCGCGCGCGAGCTCGGGCGTCGGCTGCTCGCGGAAGGAGCGCGCGAGCGCAGTCGCCCGCTCGAGGTCCTCGCGCGCCGGCGTGTAAGCGGTGATCGCAAGCCCGACCGCCAGCCCGGCGACGACCGGATCGATCCCCGACTTGAACATCGCCACCCATAGCGCGACGCCCAGGATGAGCGCCGACTGGCGTCGCCATGCCAAGGGCAGGATCCGCAGCGAGACGAGGATCACGAACAGGGCGGCGGCGACACCCAGGGCGACGAAGGAGACGTGGCGTGTGTAGACGGTGGCGATCACCAGGAGGCCGCCGAGGTCGTCGACGATGGCGAGCGTCACGAGGAACACCCGCAGCCTGGTCGCGGCGCGAGGAGTGAGCAGGGCGATTGCCCCGAGCGCAAGCGCCGTGTCGGTCGACATCGCGGCGCCCCAGCCGCGCGCTCCCGGACCGCCGGCGTTGAAGGCGACGTAGATCGCGATAGGGACGGCCATGCCGCCGACGGCGGCCATCACCGGGATCGCGAGGCGGCGGCGATCCCGCAGCTCGCCGAGGTCGAGCTCGCGCTTGGCCTCGAGCCCGACCACCAGGAAGAAGAACGTCATCAGGCCTTCGTTGACCCAGTGGCGCAGGTTCGCCGAGAGCGAGCCGCCGCCGAGCTTGATCGAGAGGTTGGTGTTCCAGAACGATTCGTAGGAGTGCCAGCCGGGGATGTTCGCCCACACGAGCGCCGCGACCGTCGCGGCGACGAGCACGATCGCGCTGCCGGTCTCCGTGCTGAGGAAGTCGCGCACGGGCGCGGCGAGGTTTCGCGCCCACGCGGTGCGGTCGACGTAGCGGGTGGGTTGCCCGTCGGAGGCGGCGGCTTGCGCGTCTGCCATCCAGCCGATTATCGCGGTCCTCTGCGACTCGCCGGGGCCGCGCCCGAGCATGAGTACCCTGAGGCGGTGAGGATCGGGGCGGACAGGTGGGCACGCACGCGACGCTGAGGGTGATCGGACGCCGGCTCGAGCCCGCCGATCACGACTTGCGCGACGCGCTGACGCGCGCCGCGCAGCCGTACGAGTTCTATGAGGCGGGAAGCGGCGAGGCGACCGCGCTGCTCGAGGAGGTGGGCGCCGTGGATGCCCGCCTACCGGTGGTGATCGAGGGCCAGGGGTTCGTCGAGGAGGCCTCGATCGCGAAGCTCGCGGAATCCTGGAACGCGCATTCACCCCCGAAACGCGCCCACTACGACCTGGCGATCGTGGGAGCCGGTCCCGCCGGCCTCGCGGCAGCTGTCTACGGCGCCTCAGACGGGCTGTCCACGATCGTGTTCGAGCGCGACGTTCCCGGCGGGCAGGCGGGAACCAGCTCGATGATCGAGAACTTCTTCGGCTTCCCGGGCGGGATCGAGGGCGCGAGGCTGACACGGTTGGCTGCCCGTCAGGCAGAGGGCTTCGGCGCCGAGCTGCAGATCCTGCGGGGGGTCAAAGACGCCAGCCCGTGCGAGCCGGGAGGGATGCGCTTCGAGCTCGACGACGGCTCCGTGGTGAGCGCCGACGTGGCGGTCGTCGCGCCGGGGATGACCTGGCGAGCGCTCGAGGCGCCCGGGATCGAGGAGCTGCTCGGACGCGGCGTCTACTACGGCGCGGGTCGAAGCGAGTCGCTGGGCTCGCGCGGCCGGGAGGTCGTGATCGTCGGTGCGGGCAACTCGGCCGGTCAGGCGGTGATGAGCTTCGCCGATCAGGGCGCCCGGGTGACGATGGTCGTGCGGGGCGAGCGGCTCGGCAAGTCGATGTCGGGATATCTGGTCGATCGGATCCAGCAGCACTCGAGCATCGACGTGAGAATGCAGTCCCAGGTGCGCTCCGTCGACGGAGACGAAGACGGCCTGCGCTCGGTCGCGATCGAAGACGGACAGGGCGCCGTCGAGCAGCACGCCGCCGAGAGCCTCTTCGTCTGCATCGGGGGCGAGCCGCGCACCAAGTGGGCCCCGAAGAAGGGCTTCGTGATCGACCGCGCCGGATATGTGCTGACCGGCCCCGACCTGCTCCTCGACGGGCGCCGTCCCGAGAGCTGGCCGCTGGAGCGCGACCCGCTCGCGCTCGAGACGTGCGTGCCGGGCGTGTTCGCCGCGGGCGACGTACGCCATGGCTCCACCAAGCGGGTCGGTGGCGCCGTCGGAGAGGGCGCGATGGCCGTCGCGCTCGCAGAGCGGCGCCTGGAAGAACTCGAGCGCGCCTGAGCGCCGCAACCGCCGCCTCGCCGCTGGAGCGGCGGCTACCCTGCCGTGATGGCCTACACCACCGGGCAGGGACGGCAGCAGCTGCTCGACACGGTGGCGGAGGCGACCTCGGCGATCGGCACGGCGCTGGCGGCGCTGGGCGAGGCGTACGAGCAGCTCGACGAAAGCAGCGGCGACACGCTGGAGCAGGAGCTCTTCCGGCCGGTCCAGCTCGCCTACGGTCGCGCCAGGCGCACCTACAGCGCGTTCGCGGAGCGCCACGGGCTGGGCAGCCGCGCGTTCCAGACCGCGCCGACGCCGGCGCCGTCGCGAGGCGCACGCGGCCTGATCGAAGATGGAATCGACGCGACACGACGCGCGGATGAGCTGCTGGCGACGCTGCAGGACTCGATGTTGCCCGTCGAGGTCGGCGACGCGGCGCTCCGTGCCGGCCTCGAGGAGGTGCGAAGGCTCCTCGGCGACCTCCCGGGGCGTGCACAGCAGTTCATCCGCACGCTCGGGCGCTAGCTCGCCCCTCTGGTTGTCATAACATGCATTATCGAGCGTTCGCGGGTAGTGGGTCAGTTTGAGTGAGCGGCCTGCTGTCGCTGTCTGCCCCGCGGATGGATGAGCCAGCCCAGCCAGAAGATGATCGGCCCGCCAATCCACATGTAGACACCGCCTGCGTTCCCCGACGCGATTATCACAAGTCCCCAAGGGAGTGCCAAGGCCCCCGCGAGAAGGTAAGTAGTCCCAAACCACCACCGCACGGCGACGACTAGCGTTCTCCATATCTGCGACACAGCTAGAAACTAGTCGAGTAGACCGGCGATCTCCCGAAGGGTCCACACATGATCGGTCACGCCAGCAGCCATCGCTGGGGTCCGCTTGATCGTCTTGCCGTCCTCGTCGGTGATCGTCAGGGACTGGTGGACGCGAGCGAAGTTGTAGTGCATGTAATGGAGGCTGACCGCGTGCGCCAAGTTCTCGACCTTCTTTGAGAACGCGTTCGTTAGACGCGTGAACCGGCGCATACCCATCCTCAGTGTGAGGTTCTGGCGCTCAACATAGCTCGTGCTGATCTTCTCGGGGTCGGGGTCCCCCAGCCGGACGCGGGTTCGCACGCCGGCGCAGACGGGCGGGCTGTAGCGCCGTTCGCCAAGATACTCGGTCCGGTATTCCTTGATCTGCTGCGCCCAGTCGATCCCATCTGCGCCGAATACGATTCCGACGGCTCCGACGTAGGTCTGGTGGGCGTCGGTGGTCAGCTGGATAGGCCCGCGCATCCGGTCCCTGAGATCGGCAACGAACGTGAGGCAGTCTCGGATTGTGCGCTCGCCCACGAGCCAGCTAGGGACGATCTTTGTGTCGGCGCAGATCGCGGTCCAGGTCCAAATGTCGCCGTAGCCGAACTCTCCCTTGTGCTCGTCCGGAACGTTTTTCTGCTTCGCGTAGCAGAACGCCCAAAGCTCGTC
>DASZIU010000109.1:0-3364 GCA_035948815.1 Solirubrobacteraceae bacterium
TTCGCGGACGGCTCCTGGGTCCACGCACGGCGCGACAGCGCCTAGCCGTCCTGCCCCCGCAGCCCGCGCGCCGACCAGCCCACGCGCGGCCGACCGGCCAGCGCTCGTCATACCCCGATCGGGCTAGGATCGCGTCATGCAGGGGGACGGGGAGATCGGCGTCCGCTGCGGCGGGCGCTTCACCACTTATCCCGAGCTCTTCGGGAGGGCGCTGCGCGCGACGCGCGGGCTGTCCGAGTTGGGCGTCGGCGCAGGCGATCGCGTCGCGCTGCTGCTCCGAAACTCGCTCGAGTTCCTCGAGGCGTCGATCGCGACCGTGCCCCTGGGAGCGAGCGCGGTGCCGATCAACTGGCACTGGCGCGGCGAGGAGATCGCGCACGTGCTCACCGACTCCGGCGCGAAGGTGCTGGTGGCGCACGAGGACCTCTGGCCCGCGATCGCCGAGGCTGTCCCCGCGGACGTCACACTGATCGTCGTGGCGGGCGATGGCGCGGCGGGAGGCGACCCGCCGAGTGGCGCACTCGCATGGTCGGACTGGCTTGCGCGGCATGAGCCCTGGTCGGAGCCGCCCGCGGGCGCCCCCGTCAGCATCATCTACACCTCGGGCACGACCGGTCGGCCGAAGGGAGTCGTGCGCACGCCCGCGACCGACTCGCAGCGCGAGGCGACCCAGGCTCTGGTCGGCGAGATCTTCCAGCTCGCGCCCGGCGAGCGCACGGTCATCCCGGCGCCCATGTACCACACGGCCCCGAACGTCTACGCGCTCGCCTCGGCGATCCGCGGGATGGACATGACGATCATGACCAGCTTCGATCCCGAGGAGTTCCTGCGCATCGTCTCCGATCGCAAGGTCACGGTCGTGCAGATGGTGCCGACGATGTTCGTGCGCCTGCTCGCGCTCCCACTCCAGGCGCGCTCGCGCTATGACCTCTCCTCGCTGCGCTCGGTCATCCACGCCGCCGCTCCGTGTCCGCCCGAAGTCAAGCGCGCGATGATCGAGTGGCTGGGCCCGATCGTCGCCGAGTACTACGGCAGCACCGAGACGGGGCCCGTCGTGTTCTGCACGAGCGAGGAGTGGCTTGCGCACCCCGGCACGGTCGGTCGCCCGATCGCGCACGCGATGGTGAGGGTGCTCGACGAGCACGGCAACGACCTCCCCCCGGGGGAGTCCGGCGAGGTGTACGTATGGCTCGACGTCTGGCCCGACTTCACCTATGAAGGCGACGAGGAGAAGCGCCGCGCGATCGAGCGGGACGGGCTCGTGAGCTGCGGCGACATCGGCTACCTCGACACCGACGGCTATCTCTATCTCAACGACCGGCGAAGCGACATGGTGATCAGCGGCGGCGTGAACGTCTATCCCGCCGAGATCGAGGCATGTCTCACATCGATGCCGGGCATTCGCGACTGCGCGGTCTTCGGCGTGCCCGACGAGGAATTCGGAGAGGTCCTCGCGGCGCACGTGGAGGTCCACGACGGGGCCAGCGTCACTGCCGATCAGGTGCGCGACTACGTGCGCACGAGGCTTGCGGGCTACAAGACGCCCCGGCTCGTGGAGTTCAGCACGGCGCTACCGCGCGAGGACTCGGGCAAGATCTTCAAGCGCCGGTTGCGCGAGCCATACTGGCGAGGCCGCGAGCGCGCGATCTAGGCGCACGACGCGCCGATCGCCTCCAGGGAGGCGGACGCGGGTAGGCGGCATACGCAAGCGGTCAACGTCAGCCGGGCACCCGACGGACGCTACTCCGCGCCTGCTCGCCGGTCAAGGCGCGCTCAGTCGCGCTGGCTCGACTGCGCCGCGGCTCGGTCGGCGACCGTCGTCGGTCGGCGGTAGGGGGATGTCGGGCTGTAGCGCCGCGAGATCCGCGCCTTGCGCGGGAGGCCGCGCAGGCCCTCGAGCGAGCGCCCCGCGCCCTCGGCGACGCACGTCAGGGGAGAGTCGGCGAGCCACGCAGGGACACCCGTCTGCTCGGTGAGGCGCTGCGGGAAGCCGGCCAGCAGCGAGCTGCCGCCCGCGAGCAGGATGCCCGTGTCAGATACGTCGCCGGAGAGCTCCGGTGGCGTCTGCTCGAGCGCCCAGCGAACGGCGTCGACGATCGCCTGCACCGCCTCGGAGAGCGCCTCCCTGACCTCGATGCTGCTGACGGTGAGTGCACGCGGCAGACCCGAGACGGCATCGCGGCCGCGAACCTCGCCCTCGCGCTCGATCGGCTGCGGCGCCGCGGAGCCGATCTCGACCTTCAGCGTCTCGGCCGTCGGCTGTCCGACGATCAACCGGTGGTCTCTACGCAGCCAGCTGATCAGCGCATCGTCGAAGTCGTAGCCCGCGATGCGCAGCGAGCGCTGCACGACCATCGCCCCCATCGAGATCGTCGCCACCTCGCTCGTCCCTCCGCCGATGTCGACGACCATCCGCCCCGTCGGCGCGGCGATGTCCAGGCCGGCGCCCACGGCCGCAGCGATCGGCTCGTCGATCAGGTGCACCTCGAGCGCGCCCGCCATCAGGCAGGCCTCCTGGACCGCGCTCAGCTCGACCTCCGTGAGGCCGGACGGAACGCACATGACCACCCGCGGATGCGTGAGGCGCCCGCGGTGGACCCTCCTGATGAACTGGCGCAGCATCTCCTCGGTGACCTCGAGGTCGGCGATCACGCCGTGGCGCAACGGTCTGCTTGCGGTGATCGTGGCCGGCGTGCGGCCGATCATCCGCTTTGCCTCGTCGCCGACCGACAGCACGCGGCCGGTGTCGGTGTGCTGGGCCACGACGGACGGCTCCGAGACCACGATCCCGTGACCCCGGACATACACGAGCGTGTTCGCGGTCCCCAGATCGATCGCGAGGTCGCTTCCGCCACCGAGGCGCAGACGCCGGGAGAAGACCATCACGCCTCACACGCTAACGCTCGCCTCACCTGCGGGCGGCGAGGCGATTGCGCCCGCCGTGAGCGGAAGCTCAGCCTCCGTCCAGCCCGAGCGAGAGATGGCCCAGCTTCTGCGGGTCGGCGACGAGGTCAATCGCGGCGATTCGGCCGCTCGCGCACGTGAAGGCGACCACGGCGAGCGGCCTGCCTCGCGGCGCGACGACGACGCCGGCGACGCCGTTGACGATTGCCGGACGCGCGAAGCGCGCGAATGGCCGACCGCGCGAGAGCACCTGGCGGGCGACGGCCTCGGCGCCGACGACCGGCTCCTGCGCCCGGCGCGCGAGGGGCCCCGCGTCGATGCGGAAGACGGCGTCGGGGTCGAGCACGCGCAGCAGTCCCTCGAAGTCCCCCTCTCTGGAGGCCGCCAGAAAGGCGTCCACGAGCTCCCGCTGCTCGGTCAGGTCGGTGCTGTCAGCGGGCGCCGCCCCCTGAACCCGCCG